>NZ_QROZ01000011.1:0-70082 GCF_003475205.1 Collinsella sp. AF36-3AT
GCTGGGGTAGAGGTGGTAGAAGCCGTCGAAAAGGCTCTTGAAGCCAAAGGCTTGCTGCCAGTCCGTCATTCCGGCGCGCGCCATGCCTGCGCGGTTGTAATGGTTGAACCCGGCGGCGCTTGACATGCCCGAGCCGATGCCGACGATGATGGCGTCGGCATCGTCGATAAGGCTTCGAAGCCTATACGCTTCCCTCTCTAGAGACGGCATTGGGCAATCTCCTCGAAAGCCGGGGCCATATCGCCGTCAACGAGAATCGTCTCGCACGATGCATCGGGCGCCATAGCCTGGCTGTAGTTGAACACGATGTAGGTGGCGTGCTCGCAGACGTTCGCGATCTGGGCGAGCATGTGCTTTATGATGCCGTTGCGCAGTCCCACGCCAAGTTCGAGGATGGTGACCCTGCCGTTGCGATGGGCTTGCACAAGGCGCTCGAGCTCCTCGAGCTGGGTCATGGCGAGGGCGTCTGGATGGGCGAGGCGCCGCTCGTCAACCGACGTGCGCGTGCTCCCCTCAGTCTCGAGCACGCGCTCCTCGTCGAACCCGGCGCGCGCGAAGTGCCCGTCGATGTTGCATGTGACCACGAAGGTGTCGGCGTGCTCCGTAAGACGCCGCAGCCCGTTCATGAGCGAGCCGGGCTCATATTCGAGATACTCCTTTTGATGGAACCGCTCGGCCCATCGGCGTCGCACGCTGGCATCCGGGGAAGCGAGCCCCTGCAGTATGCAGCCGATGCCGTCTGCCTGAGCGAGGTCGCCGTACGCCTCTTGGAAATGAGCATCGGCGCAGAAAAGGTTGAGCCCCTCCGCCATGTCGAGTCCGTTGCTAGCGCCGATGATGACAAGATCCGCTTCGGCTAGCGCCCTGCCTATGCGAACTGCTTTCGCCGTCTCCATGCGCTACCTCCCCAGCGTCTTGCGCACGTCGGCGAGCACGTCGGCGATGTCGGCGCGAACGGCGAGCCCCCGATCCTCGATCGCGCGGGGGAGAAACTGCGTCTTGTTGTTTACGGCGATGTAGCTGGCCTGCGGTAACTGCGCCGTGAGGGCCCAGAACGGCTCCTGGATAAACGCGGGCGTCATGCGGCCCACACCCAGCTCGAGGAAGAGGATCCTCTGCCGTGCGTGCGCGTCGAGCCAGTCGGACACCTTGCGGTACTGCTCCTCGTAGAGTTCGCCCTGCAGGAAGTTGCCGTAGCCGCGAACCCAGGGGAACGCCTCTGCTCCGCAGTGCGGGCAGCGCGGCACGAGCTCTGTCGGAACCTCCAGACCGTCTCCCATGGCCTCTACCATGTGGGAGACCGGCTCGACCGCGTTCCACACCTCGTCGGTGCAACAGTGGGAGCACTGAAAGAAGCGGTGGTCGCCTTGGATCTCTGCCACTTTCTCCCAGGGATAGAGCTTCACAAACTGCGTGTCCTGGTTGGTGGTGAGCACGAAGAAATCCTTCTCGGCGAGAATGGTGTCGAGGTCCCTGTAGGGCTTGCGCAGCGGGGCGTTGAGCGTGGTGTCGAGGAAGGTGGCGAGGTATCCCCAGCGCGCCTCGGCGGTGGGCCAGCGGTAGAACGACCCCTCGAAAGCGCCCTTGAAACCGTAGCGCTCGGCGAATTTGCCGAAATGCCTGCGATAGGTTGCGTTGTCCTCGTAATAGAAGTCGCCGCCGCCCGCCGCGGAGAGCCCAGAGGCCCCGCCCACCAGCACGCAATCGGCTTCCTCGATCATGCGGGCGAAGTCCCTGATTTGCTGGTCGTAGGGCTCGGGCTCGCGGTCACTCAGCTCATAGGGCGTGCCGCCGCTGCGGTAGGCGGCCTGAAGGGAAAACGATTGGTTGGTGAGCTCGATAACGAGCTGCTCGTACAGGGTCACTGGATACCTTCTTTCAGCTATTATAAACAGGTGTCTATAAAAAGTATCCATGTCGATTTGCTTAAGAGCAATGAACAGCTTCGGCCTGCTGTCGATAAACGAGCGTTTGCCGGGCATTGTCGAGCGTTGCAATTGGAGGGGTAATGGAAGCGGGGAAGATCGATCGTCGCCGACGCTATACACTCTCGGTCATACGGGAGGCGTTCTTCGCGCTGCTGGCCGAGGTCGGCTTCGCGAAGATGACGGTAGCGGATATCTGCCGCCGCGCCGATATCAACCGTGGCACGTTCTATCTGCACTACGAGGACAAGTTCGCCCTGCTCGACGCGCTTATCGACGAGGCCTTGGCGGCGGTGCCGCCGCTCGAGGGAACGGAGGCGGGTGCCCTCTGCCAGCGTCCGCCGGCAAACGATGACTATTATCTGCTCTACTCGGATGACGACGCGTACGCCCGGGTGGCACAGCGCGTCGTCGAGCGCGGCGCCGAGCAGATGATTCCCTCGATCATGGAGGAGACTGGGCTTTCGCGCGAGGACGCCTATCTGCTCTTCGTCCACAACGTCCAGGGAAATCTCGCGGTCAACCGCCTGCTCGGTTGGAGGCGAGGGCCCGAGTTTGCCCACGCTCAGGAGCTGCTCAGCGCCTATTCCGAAGGGGGCATGCGGGCGGTGTCTGCCCGCTATGATTCTCGTAGTTCATCTTGACCACGGGTTCATTTCAAGTAAGCAGTGCAGCTATGAGCTGAGGATAAAGCGCCACAGTGTGCCCCGCGTTCTCGACTTCCCGGCAGAAACGTGAGTCCTTTGGTTAACGCATCTCAAGATTGAGCGTTGGTTCCGCTTTTGATTTGGTGGCATGACGGAGTGGACGGCATGGCATTGTCGCATCGCCGTGCTGTCGCAGCGCCAGACGTCTTCGTGGCTGCCGTTCAGCCCTCGTCGAGCTCCTTCAGCCGGGAGAGGCAGCGGTCCAGAAACCCGCTCCTAGCTTGCGCGGCAAGGAGTCCGTCGCAAAAGCGGTCGCCACGAACGCACCACGTGATGCATGCACGTATCAGGTCAATGTCCCCATGGTCGATGTCGCAGCTGTCTATACCTTCCGAGGTGTCGATGCTATGGCGTTCAAGCGTCTCGAAGTAGCTGGTGTCCGCGAACCCGTCCAGTCCATAGAAATCGTCGACGAAATCCTCGAGTCCGAACGTCCCGCCCCCAAACTCGACATTCATGTTTCTGTCCGCCAGCTTGCCAGCGTACTTGGTTAGTCTTTCGAACATGTTCGCTCCTTAGCTCAAAAGTCCGTTGTCGCCCAGGTAGTCCACGAAGGCATCGATGATCCGTGCCGTGCGAGTCGCGATGTCTATTTCGGTGAAGTCTCCCATGACTTGTGCCAGGCGCTTGAGTTCCGTGATCTTTGTTCCGGCTTTGCGCTTGCCATTGCCGTCGGTGTATCCCTCATAGTATTTGCGTTTATCGCAGAATCTGTAGTCGGCCGCGCGGATGTTTACACGCTTCTCGAGCAGCGCCTTGTTACCCAGCGCCTCCAGGCTGGATTGATCGACGAGCGGGTCTATCTCGTTGCGCTTCTTGGCATAGATGTGCTCAATTTCGAGCGTGGTGTCTAGGTCCATGAGTGGTTGATCTGGGTCTGCGTACGCCCACCAAGTGAGTATGGACTTTGTTACAGGCCTGCCGTTGGTGAACACGTAGGTTCGGAATCGCTCAGCAATATTTGCGCGATTGAAGTGGTGGTTAGGAAACTCCACCGGGCGGTGCTCCACGATGTTGATCATCTCGGGATACACTGGCGAACGCAGCGCGTTCACGCCGGGTCGCTCAATGGCGTAGGCGAAAATGAATGCCGTGATCTTGTTTAGAAAGCCGTAGAGTGCCTCGTCATCGAGGACACCTTTGCTGTCGCTGTTGGCAAGGAACCAGACGCTTAGCAGATAGGTCCACATGCCGTTGGGGGCGTAGTTCAGCACGAAGAGCCTGCGGAGCACGCGCTCGCTGAACCCTTCCTGCGCGTCGACGCGTTTCCAGAAGCCGAGCAGCGCCTCGAGATCGGCGAGCGTGGCGTCCTCCTTGAGCATGGCGTAACCATCGGCACCGAAGAAGTCGCGCAACGATGCGGTGGTCGTGTCGCGGATGCCTTTCTTCGCGCGGCGGTAGTACATGTAGCGCGTAAATAGCTCATCGGTTGGTGTGCCGCGCATGGGCCGGAAGATAGCGTTCGCTCCCTCCTCGAGTCCCTTCCAGCGACGGATGAACTCGTCCTTGCGCCCCGTGTCGGAATAATGCTTGTAGAACTGGCTCTTGAAGATGTCGGCATCCGAGAGAGGCAACCCTCGGTCGTTTAGAGTCGAGAAGATGCGTAGCGCGGTGTCCTGCGATTCCGCTTCAATGGGCAACAGTATCACATTGTTGATGACGCGTGTGGCCATGTAGACGGTGTAGGTGGGCCACTCGCTCACCAGTTGCTCAATTTTCCTCTGGAAGAAAGCGAAGTTGCGGGCATAGGCGCTCTTCCAGCCATCGCCTACATTGCCCTCTCGTAAAATCTCGAGGAATTCATTCTTGTCGTTGTCCGATGCAACCTCGGAGTCGATCTTGAGGCGTTCCATGTCGGGCTCGTCGAACTCGTCGGTTTTCCATACACAACGGGCGATTGCCTCGCGCATCTTCACAGACTGCTTATCCTTCATGTTGGTGAACTTGTCGTAGAACGCGCGGAGCAGCAGCATGATGGTGGTGAGGCGCTGCTGGCCGTCAATGATTTCGAGTTGGCCAGAGAGGTTCTTAAAGGTGACGATGGGTCCTAGGAAGTATTCGTCGTTCTCGCTGTCGAAGCGCTCGTAGTCATCGCCCGGAAAAGCGAACGCGAATAGGTCATCCCACAGCGTTGCGCATTCGTCCTCGCCCCAGGCGTAGGGCCTCTGGTAGTCGGGGATGAGGAAGTCTGATCGCTTATCGGTGAGAAGATCGCGAATCGATCGCTAGTCGATGTTGAGCTTGGACATGAGCTGTACCTTCCGCGCGGGAACAATCAAGATGACACGGATTATATCGCCGAAGTCGTCATTCGCTCTATTGCTGCGAGCTACTGAATCTGGCAACCTCTGGCCAACCCTTACGGTTTCATGTCGTGATCCATATCGGCGCTGATTAATGTCCGTGATGCTTCTGCTTGCACCTTCTTTGGAGAGCGCGAGCGAGAGATGCGATCTACAGACGTCTGAATAGCTCCATCCGTTTTGGTTACAACAAAATGTGTGCCGCGCGCCTGCGGCATGAAGAAGGGAGATTCTTGTGAATATCGTTGTATTGAGCGGTAGCCCGCGTAAGGGCGCCAATACAGATACCATGGTCGAGGCGTTTGCCGAGACCGCGCGTGAGGGCGGCAATACGGTCGAGGTCGTCCGCGTTGCCAGCAAGAAGATCGCCGGCTGCTTGGGATGCCAGTACTGCTTCGCTCATGAGGGCGTCTGCGTGCAGAAGGATGACATGGTCAACGTGATCGAGTCGCTGAAAGACGCAGATATGGTCGTCTTTGCCTCGCCTATCTACTGGTTCGATATCACTGCGCAGGAGAAGGCTGTCATCGACCGCCTGTACGCCTTCGGTGCTACGGGCTTCCCGTTCACCAAGACGGCCCTTTTGCTCGATAGCCACAGCGAGGGCGTCTATGATGCGGCGATCGCCATGTACAAGTCCACGTGCGCATACTGCAAGTGGGAGGACCAGGGCATTGTCACCATCAGCGGTATGACCGAGCGCGACAGCATGGCCTCCTCGCCCAAGCTGGAAGAGGTGCGAGAGCTCGCTCGCAAGCTCGCCTAAGGGCAAGAAGAGCGCATGGCAATCGGTGTTGGTGGAAATGCTTGCTGTCCTTACCGAGAGATAGGGGCGCATTCCCTCAAGCGCCGTATAGAACAATTTTTAAACGCAGAAAAATAACTGAAAACAAATTAATCCGCGTTAAAATATTGTCAAACAGAAGTTAATGAGGGAAGGTTGCGTATGCGTCGCAAGGCAGACGAGCTACTTAGGGAATGGCGAGACAGAGCTGATAGAAAACCTTTGCTGGTCAAAGGCGTGCGCCAGTGTGGCAAGACCTATTTGCTCAGAACGTACGCCCAGGATCTTTTCGAATCGGTTGTCTACGTTAATCTTGAGAACGACCGGTCGGCGCGAGCGGATTTTTCGGGCGGTCTTGACCCTCATTCGATTGTGCGCGCGATCGAGGCTCGTACGGGACAGCGTATCGTGCCTGGCAAAACCTTACTGTTCATTGACGAGATCCAGGCATGCGAGGAAGCGCTCACTTCCCTTAAATACTTTTGCGAAGATGCTCCCGAGTATTACGTTGCGGCTGCCGGGTCGCTTCTTGGGGTTGCCATTAACCATCAGTCGTATTCGTTCCCCGTCGGAAAGACCGACTTGATCGAGATGACTCCACTCGATTTCGAGGAGTTTCTCTGGGCAATGGGGCACGATCAGCTGGTCGATGAGATACGCTCGTCATTCGAGTTAATGGGTCCTCTTGCGCCAAGCCTTCATGAAAAGGCGCTTAGGCTCTATCGACAGTATCTTGTTGTTGGCGGAATGCCCGAGGCGGTCCAAACGTATATCGATGATCAGTCAATCATTGATGTGGCCGAAAAGCATCGGATTATTCTCGACGGATATTCCGCCGACACCAATAAATATGCTGATGAACGCTTGAGCGCAAAGACGCGTGCGTGCTTCGATTCCATTCCACAGCAGCTTGCCAAAGAGAATCGCAAATTTCAATACAAGGTAGTGCGAGCGGGGGGCAATGCGTCTCTCTTTGGAGATGCTCTCGACTGGCTTGTATTGTCGGGTACGGTGGCGCGCTGCAGCCTAGTCGGGCAGATCGAAAGCCCTTTAGAGGCCTTCGTTAACCCTTCTGCTTTTAAAATCTATCAGGCGGATACAGGGCTGCTCGTCTCCAAGGCCGGTGCTCAACGCGCCGATATTCTTGCCGGCATCGGCGGCACATTCATGGGTGCACTTACCGAAAACTACGTCGCCCAACAGCTTTCAGCCATGGGCTATCCGCTGCATTATTGGGCGCGAGATAATCGTGCGGAAATCGACTTTGTAGTAGAGAAGCAGGGATGCTTGTCTGCGATTGAAGTCAAGGCGGGAGAGAACACAAGATCTCGAAGCCTGTCCTCACTTAAAAAGACCCATCCGGGCGTACGCCTTATCAGGCTATCGACTAAGCCCTTTGGAATGAATGATGGGCTTATGTCTGTTCCACTTTATGCGGCATTTTGTCTATAGGGATGATGCTGGTGTAATGCATGGGGCCCAGGGCGCAGCGTTTACTGCGCTCCGGGCCCCGCTGCTTAGTTAAACCATGACGGTTTGGTCGCCGTCGTCCTAGTCAAACAAACTCGGCATGTCGTTTTCCTTCATGAGGGCACCGGCAGAGGGCAGGCTCTGCGCGGTGAACTTCTCGGCCGAGACGCCGGCGCCAAGAATCTCCTCGGTCGTGCCGACAGTGGTGACCGAGCGGCCCTTCTTGGCCGTGAAAGCCTGGACGCCCTGCGTGTTGGTGGTCGTCTTGGTCTTGAGCAGCGACGTGTTGAAGTTCATCAGGCGGTAGTCGCTCGAGACCAGCGCGATGTCGCGATCTTCCTTGAGCACCTGGGCATACAGCAGCTTGCTGCCACCATAGATGGCGTTTTTGAGGCGCTTGCGGTTGGTCTTGGTAACGTATCCGGCAAGCGCGACACGCACCACGCGGCCGTTCTCAAAGACGAACAGCACGTCGGCCTTGTAGTCCTCGGGGTCGATGACCCAGATGACGTTCTCGTCGGGTTCCATCTCAAGATCGGTCGGCAGGTACGAGCCCAGCTGTGCCGACTTGGTGTCCTCAAACGCCGTGACCTTGCACTTGTACACCTGGCTCTTGTTGGTAAAGACCAGCAGCTCGTGGGTGTTGGAGGACGGGAACTCGATAAAGGGTTTGTCGCCGTCCTTGTACTTGAGCGTGGTCGCCTTCTTGAGCACGCGGTCCGTCATCTTCTTGAGGTAGCCATCGCGCGAGAGCATGATCGTAACCGGGTACTCCTCGACCTCGGGCTCCAAGCTTACCTCGATAACCTCATGGGGCTCGATCCTGCCCGTGCGGCGCGGCATCACGTACTTCTTGTTGACCGCGGCCAGCTCGTCGCTGATGACCTTCTTGATGTTCTCTTCGCTCGAAAGGATCTCCTCAAGCTCGGCAATCTCACCCTCGAGCTTGGCGATGTCCTTGGTGCGGTTGAGGATGTACTCCTCGTTGATGTTGCGGAGCTTGAGCTCCGCGACAAACTCGGCCTGGGTCTCGTCGATGTCGAAACCCTTCATAAGGTTGGGCACAACCTCGGCTTCGAGCTTGGTGCCACGGATGATGGCGATGGCCTTGTCGATGTCGAGCAGGATCGCCTCAAGGCCGTGCAGCAGGTGCAGGCGCTCGGACTTTTTGCCCAGGTCAAAGTTAATGCGGCGACGCGTGGACTCAATACGCCACTTGACCCACTCGTGCAGAATCTGGCGCACGCCCATAACACGGGGATAGCCGTCGACGAGCACGTTGAAGTTGCACGAGAACGAATCCTGCAGCGTGGTCGAGCGATAGAGCTTGGCCATGAGCTTGTCGGGGTCGACACCGCGCTTAAGGTCGATGGCGATACGCAGACCCGAAAGGTCGGTTTCATCGCGGATGTCTGCGATCTCCTTGACCTTGCCCTCCTTGGAGAGCTTGACGATGCGCTCGATGATGACATCGGTCTTGGTGGTGTAGGGGATCTCGTAGACCTCGATGATGCGCTCTTCGGGAATCCAGCGCCAGCGGGAGCGAATCTGGAAGCTGCCCAGGCCAGTCTCGACGATCTTCTCCATCTCCTCGCGGCGGTAGATAATTTCGCCGCCGGTCGAGAAGTCGGGCATGGGCATGTACTCGAGCAGGTCGCAGTCGGGATCCTGCAGGTAGTGCATCGTGGCGGTGCAGACCTCGTTGAGGTTGAAACCGCAGATGTCGGACGCCATGGCGACGCCGATGCCCTTGTTGGCCGAGACGAGGATGTTGGGGAACGTGGTGGGCAGCAGGCGCGGCTCCTTCATGGCGCCGTCGTAGCTGTCGACGAAGTCGACCGGGTCCTTGTCGATGTCCTTGAAGATCTCGGCGCTGATGGGGGAGAGCTTGGCCTCGGTATAACGAGAGGCGGCGTAGCTCAGGTCGCCCGAATAGTACTTGCCAAAGTTGCCCTTCGACTCCACGAAGGGGGCAAGCAGCGCTTCGTTACCCGTCGCCAGGCGCACCATCGTCTCGTAGATCGCGGCGTCGCCGTGCGGGTTGAGCTTCATGGTCTGACCCACGATGTTGGCGCTCTTCTGGCGCTCGCCCTTGAGCAGACCCATCTTGTACATAGTGTAGAGCAGCTTGCGATGCGAGGGCTTAAAGCCATCAATCTCGGGGAATGCGCGCGAGACGTTGACGCTCATGGCGTAGGGCATGTAGTTGACCTCGAGCGTCTGCGTGATCGGCTGGTCGGTGACCTCGGAGTGCAGGCCGATGACGTTCTCGGCGTTGACCTGCTTTTTCTTTGGCTGGTTCTTCGTCTTCTTCTTTGCCACGATTTCCTCTTGAACTTCTTATAGGCCGTCGTTATCGATTTGCTGCTACTGCAGGTCCAGCTGGTCCAGGTATTCCTTGCCGTGCTCGGAGATATGGCGCTTGCGGCCCGCCTCGTCGTTGCCCAGCAAAAGGTTGAACATGGTTTCCATCTTGGTGACGTCCTCGGGCTCCACCTTGATCAGGCGGCGCGTCTCGGGATTCATAGTGGTGAGCCACATCATGTCCGGGTCGTTCTCACCAAGACCCTTGGAGCGGTTGATGGAGCACTTTTGGTCGCCGACTTCTTTGAGGATGCCGTTCTTCTCGAGCTCGGTGTAGGCAAAGTAGGTCTTCTCTTTGCAGTTGATCTCGTAGAGCGGCGACTCGGCGATATACACGTAGCCTTCGTCGATAAGCGTGGGCACCAGGCGATAGAGCATGGTGAGCACGAGCGTGCGGATGTGATAGCCGTCGACGTCGGCGTCTGTACAGATGATGACCTTGTTCCAGTTGAGGTTGTCCAGGTCGAAGGCACCGAGGTTCTTGATCCGCTTGTCCTTGATCTCCACGCCGCAGCCCAGCACGCGCATAAGGTCCATGATGATGTCGGACTTAAAGATGCGCGGATAATCCTCCTTTAGGCAGTTGAGGATTTTGCCTCGGACGGGCATAACGCCCTGGAACTCGGCATCGCGCGAGGTACGAATGGCGCCTGCTGCCGAGTCGCCCTCTACGATGTAGATCTCGCGGCGGCTCTTGTCCTTGGAGCGGCAGTCGATGAACTTCTGCACGCGGTTGGCCATGTCGGTCTTCTGCTGCAGGTTGGTTTTGATGCTCTGGCGCGTCTTTTCGGCGTTCTCGCGCGAACGCTTATTGATGAGCACCTGCTCCATGATCTTGTTGGCGGCATCTTTGTTCTCGATCAAGTAGGTCGAGAGGCGCTCCTTAAAGAATGCCGTCATGGCCTGCTGGATAAAGCGGTTATTGATGGCCTTTTTGGTCTGGTTCTCGTAGGACGTCTGGGTGGAGAAGCAGTTGGTCACCAGTACCAGGCAGTCCTGGACGTCTTGCCACTTAATGCCAGTCTCGTTTTTGTTGTACTTGCCCTGTTGCTTAATGTAGGCATCGATGGCGCTGGTCAGAGCGCTGCGGGCGGCCTTCTCGGGCGAGCCGCCGTTCTCGAGCCACGATGAGTTGTGGTAGTACTCCTGCATCGTAAGGGTGCGCGAGAAGCACATGCACGCGGTGATCTTTACGTTGTAATCGGGCAGGTCCTCGCGATCGCGACCGCGACGGTCGGCCTCGATAAAGAAGGGCTCGGTAAGGTAGTCGGCACCGACCTTCTCGAGCACGTAGTCCTCGATGCCCTTGGGGTAGCAAAAATCCTCTTCGGAAAACTCGCCGTCGTCGCCTTCGATGCGCAGACGGAAGGTCACGTTGGCGTTGACCACGGCCTGGCGGCGCATGGTCTCGCGATACCAGTCGTGGGGAATGCTGATCGAGGTAAAGACCTCAAGATCGGGGCGCCACTTGATGGTGGTGCCGGTGCGGTTCTCATCGCTGGGCTCAATCTCGAGCGCCTTCTTTTTGGTGCCGACGACCTTGCCCTTCTTAAAGTGCAGGGAGTACTTGTTGCCGTCGCGCCAGACGGTGACGTCCATGTACTCGGAAGCGTACTGGGTCGCGCACGAGCCCAGGCCGTTGGTGCCGAGCGAGAAGTCGTAGTCGCCGCCCTGGTTGTTGTTGTACTTGCCGCCGGCGTAGAGCTCGCAGAAGACGAGCTCCCAGTTAAAGCGCTTCTCGGAAGGGTTCCAGTCGAGCGGGCAGCCACGGCCATTGTCCTCTACCTGAATAGAGCCATCGCGAAAGGCGGTGAGGGTGATGAGCTTGCCGTAGCCCTGGCGCGCCTCGTCAACGGCGTTGGACAGGATCTCGAAGGCGGCATGCGCGCAACCGTCGAGTCCGTCCGAGCCAAAGATGACGGCGGGGCGCAGGCGTACGCGCTCCTCGTCCTTGAGCTGGCGGATACTGTCGTTACCATAGTTTGCGGTGTTTTTTGCCATACTCGCTCTCTCGGTGCTCCTTTGCTGCGTTTTAGTCATATAGATAGTCAAGGTAGCATAGCCCAGGCCTTGGGCGATTCCAACCAACACGAATTCCATCGAACAATCGTTCGGATTAACGGGTAAAACGTGTCGTGCGGATTGTTGTTCCGAATCGAACATTGGGACAAGCGTCTCGTTTTATGGGCCACGGGCGTGCGTGTGCGAGTCCCTTTGGCCCATAAGGAACGCTGGCGGGTCGTTATTTGGGCCGTGGGTCACTTCGCCGGCGTCGTGTTTCGTCATACGCTCATAGTGGAAGCCGATGCCACGGGGTCGACTTGGGACTCGGGCAACGGATGAGCTGCAAGCCGAAAGGAGCGGTGAGGATGATGAAGCCCATGACGAAGAAGCTGCTGTTAGGAATTCCCACCGTGACGCTTTCGGCCGTGCTGGCATGTACGGTGGCCGGCTGCGGCGGTAATGCGCCGAGTGGCTCGGGCGGGAGCGCACCTGTGCAGGAGAAGGCCGAGAAGCCCAAGGCCTATGAGTCGCAGACGGTCGAGGTGGCAGGCATTACCTATGAGTCGGTGGCTCACGGTACGTTCTATCGCGGTGATGCCAAGAAGCAGGACGGCTTTTACCTGCACATCAAGATTACCAACAACAACACAAAGAACAGGACGTTCAGTTCCTTTAACGTGCATGCTGCCCAGGGCGATCTTGAGGCAGGCGACCCGTTGTTTACTTCCGGCAAGGCGGCCGTGCTCGACTACGTTGCAAGTGAGGCTCCCGATGAGCTTCACGAGGGCATCGATCTTTCCAAGAGGCCAGATATCGGCCCGGGCGAGACCGTTGAGTACGTGTATTTCTGGGCGCCCAAGACGGCGTACTACGGGCCCATCACTGTCGAGTTCGTAGACGCTTACGCCCCCGCCAAGAATCATGAGGCCATGCACTTTGACACCACGGGATGCGAGACCAAGGAGTTCAAGGCGGCCGGCGGCGTGGCCGATTCTGGCGAGAAGGCAGATTTAACGGGCATCGACTGCGCATCGTACAGCATCGAGGCCGCCGATGGGTACACGCTGGATTCGTCCGACGAAGAGCACGAAAAGGCAAACTTCTTCCACGACGAGACTGGAGGACGCCTGAACATCAGCATCTTCCTACGCTCGCCGGAGGAAGAGGTTGCAAGCCTAGAGCAGGTCTACGAAGGTAAGGAGACAACAACCGACCAGGTCGAGTACAACGGCATAACGTGGCTGCGCTTTACCGGTCCCGACAACGGCCATACACTGTTTGCGACGGCTCCCGCAACGGGTGAAACCGTCCGCGTGTCGATTGGCTGGAAGATCGATTGGGACGCCGCCGTGCCCATGATGGAGGCGCTGAAGCTCAAGTAACGCCGCAATTCTTACGTCAGGCGACTCAGGGCTGGCTCCGAGTTATCGGGGCCAGTCCTTTTTGGTGCTCGATGAGCCGAGCCGGCGTCTCTCACAAAAATAACTAGGAGCTAGCGAGACTTATCCGAATTGACCTCATTGGCGGTGTCTTTTTCGAGCGCCGTGCGGCGGGCGCTGTAGGCGATGAGGCCCGCGCCTGCCGCGGCGAGTGCTGCAGCGGCTGCTGTAAGGGGAGCGTTGACATCGCCCGTGCCCGCAAGCGCGCCCGCTTTTCCGGAGCGCTTGTTATTGCCGTGGTTCTTGCCGCTGCCGGAGCTGCTTCCGCCGGAGCCGCCGCCCTCGTCAGTACCGCTGCCACTCGAGCCACCATCGCCGTCTGCTGTCATCGGGGCGTCGTGAAGTCCTGTCGTATCCGCGCTGCCGCATACGCCGACCTGAACTTCTGAGCGCTCGCATGCCGCGTCGGGCACATGAAGCTCGTGCAGCACGGCACCCAGCGCCGAGTTTGCACCCGGTCGAATTTCCTCGAGCGTTACGGGATCGAGCGCCACCAGATTACGCGCCTTCGCATACAGCGTTACGCGTTTGCCCACTTCGTCGCTCCAACTCTCGGGGATGGCGAAGCTCATGCGAAACTGTGCCGTGCAACCCGGTGCCAGCACGGCGTTGCCGTTGTCGGCTACCAGCGGGTGCATTGCAAAACGTGCGCCCAGCGTCTCGAGCGCGTACTTCACGTGTGCCATGTCGTTGGCCGAAGCGTCCTCGGCAAGCTCTGGATCGTAGATCGAAACCATGCGTGCGTTCACTCCGAATCCGATGGATGCGCTGGAGAACGGCTGGTTGGAGCCCTCTCGGTACAGATCGATCGTGCCGGCGGTGAGCAGCGTGTTGCCGTCGTTTCGCACCGTGACCATGAAGGATTCGCCTGCTGCTCCGGGCACCACCGCGCCCGAGGTAGCAACGGCGCCCGTCGGAGTGGCACACGCCACCAAGGGCACTTCGATGCCGTGTAGTTCTGCCTCGCTCTTCTCCGCGCTCACAATGTGCGTGGCGAGCGCGGAGAGCATGCCCCCCGACGTCAAAAATGTCGTTATCTGATCGACGGGATGGTCCAGCTCGCACATCACGAACGGCTCCGTAAACAGATCACCTGCCAAGGTGCTGGCGAAGATGCGGAAGTGCTTGCCCATCACTGCTACTGGGTTGCCTTCTTCGTCGTAGGTTTGCCCCACCTTGCCATCGGTGTTCTCTACATAGAGCACGCACCTGCCGTTGTTGCTTACGCTAAACGATGCCGGGCCACAGCCCGCGGCGCCCACGGGCTGCGTTGCAAATGCCGATGCGCCTCGTGCCCAAGTAATATGCTGCAGTTGCTCGTTGACGGTTGCCAAAAAGCCCGAATGTTGTGGCCACGGCACCGCGTGGGGCACCGCGGCGTCCGGCGGCATAACGCCCCAGCCCGCGATAGACTGGCCAATCACGGCGTACGAAGCGCAGCCGCAACCGTCTGCGGTCTCGTATGCAACGGGCACCACCATTTTGCCGTTGATATTCTCGGGCTCGCCCAGCTCGATACTCGACGGTGCCTGCGGAAAGCGGAGAACTTGGCGGAACGTCAGGCTGTCGCCCAAATCATCCGACCACAGGGCAAAGCACTCCAGCGCAACCTTAGCCTCGCTGCCGAGCGCCTTTTCTGCGGTGGTTCCGCGGCGGTGGAGGTAGGCGCCCGACAGACGTCCGTCGACAAGTGTCTTGCCCACCGTGATGCGTGGGCACTGCAGGCAATGGTAGCCATCCTCCTGAAGGCGGCCGCGCGAGATGCTGCGCCATGACGTATGCGATATCACGCGAACTCCGTCGTTGCTTATGCGCAGGCGCACAACGGACAGTATGCCGGATGTGCTCGCCGTATCGAAAAGGGTGTTGTCACCGGCGGGGCGCTCGCCCGAGACCAGCAGCACGTAGGCGTCCTGGTTTCTCCTCCCGTCTGTATATTCCACCACGTCGAAGTCGTAATCGTATATGCCGTCGCGCTCCACGTCGCCCTCGCCAAACCCAAGGGGGAAGTCCACGGGTGTGGGAGCGGACCACGTGCCGTTCGTCTTTGTATGCGCCACCAGGCGCGAGCGGCCATTGTCGCCGTAGCGCACCGAGGCGATACGGAACAAGCACTCCACGCCGGCGATTATCGCCAGCTTCATGTGGGCTTCGCTGAGCACGCCAGCAAACAGCACGTTGTCGCTCGAGGGCCTGATGCCGCCACGCTCGTCCTCCGACACGCCGGCAGAATTGGCGTTGGGGTCCGCAACGGCGTTCGTCGCCTGCCCGATATAGGTGTACTTATACATTGGCGCGGCGTTTTCGTCGTTCTCTATCAGTGCATGGACGAAATGCTCGATCTGTCCCGTGTCGTCGCTTTCTGCATCCGCCTCGAGCTCAATGCGCGTGACCGCTTGATCCCAATCGCGCACGACAGGCGCGGCGTTTACGGCAGTGGCCTTAACCTCGGCGCGTGCGAGCAGCTCGGCGTTGGTGACGATGGTGGCCGATGCGATAAATTGCGGCACACCACCTACCTCGATGTTGCCGGGCGTGCCGAAGCGGGCATCCAGCGTATAAGGTGTATCTCCACCCAAGGCCAGCTCAGAGCGCTGGAGCACATACTGGTCGCCGTTGTTCACCGACATATTCCACGAATCGGCGAGTGTGGGCCACGATCCCGACCAAGCCTTGGTGGTCCACTTGAACATGACGAACTGGAGTATCACATCGACATCGACGTCTGCACCTACGCGCAGTCGCGGAAGCTGGTGTCCATCCGCCTTCTCGTACCCAATGAACAACGTGAGGGATGCGGCGCCGCGCACGGCAGACGAGGCGACGCCTGCAACGCCGGCTCCAAAGGTGACGGCAAGCCCGATCTGGATGGTGAAAGAGCCCGACGTGTTGGAATAGTCGAGCGAAATGTTCTTGAAAAACGCCGCGCCGCTACCGTGCGTGTGGGCGCCCACGGCGAGCGCCAGTTTTGCCAGCACCCAGGGGTTGACGTTTAGGAAAAACGGCACCGGTCCCAGGGTAAACTGCTCAGTCCAATTGAGGTCGGTTCTTACTTGGAAGAGGGCCTTGATATTGCCGAATGCGGGATCGTTGTTGTCACCCCAGGTTTTGCCCACCCAGTCGTAGGCGAGCGAGCCGTACAGCTGTGTGGCGATATCCATCGTGAACAGCAGCGTGCAATGGTGGCGAAGGAGTTTGGTGTTTCTTGGGTCGGTGCCCGAACCGGCACTCATGCGCTTGTACTGATTCCACTTCCCCTCCATTTCGTCGAGGTAGCGGTTTGCCTGCTTGGCGCCCGACTCGCGCGGCGATTTCTTCCAGTATTCCGGATCAGGGTTGCCCGAATCGTTCATATAGCCGACTGGTTTGTATCCTCCGCCAAATAGTACGTACCCGGCAAACGAGAAATCGAAGAGGATCGGAAATGTGGGCATCCAACACGTGAACTTATTACCACCGATGCCGGGAAACGCCGCTGGGAAATCAAACGGAGTAATCTCTTGGTCCATGGTGGTGGGGACGATAGTGGTCGATCCGGATTCCGCCTTTGCCGCCGGCGCGGTAACAACGGCCATGGAGGAGGAGAGTGTATAGGTTTTTCCCTGATAGTCGAGGACAAAGCGCAGCTTGCACCCTTCTTCCAGAAGGCCCGATGCCGCATCGAGGAACTTGTCTTCGAGTGTGAACGTCGCCAGATTATCCGCGCCCGATGCGCTGGCCTTGACTTGGCCAATCTGCGTGACGGTTTCGGATGAGCTGCCCGCGGCGGGCGTCACTTTGTTGATGCGCAGCGTTGCCTGTCCACCCTGTGGCAGATACGCCTGCACGGTAAAGGCGTGCGTATCGGGCTGTTCGCTTGCTGCTTCGTCCGCTGGCAGTGCCATAAACGTGGCGTCGGCGTATTGGATGTCCCATTCGTCGAATGTGAGCTGGCGGAAGTACGGCTCGCCGTCGGAAAGCGGACGCGTGGGCGCGGTTATGGCGGTGCCGCCCTGGATACGCGCAAGGGGAATCTCGACATCACGGTAGCCCGCCATGCTAATGGAGATGCCGCCGTTAAAGTCGTACGCGTCGAGAAGCGTTGCCTCGTCCACGTAGCCTTCCGAAAGCGGCGCGACCTCAAAGATGGCCGTGCCTTCTTCATCGGTCGTGGCGGCGAGCTGCTTGCCTGCGGCGTAGCGCGACGTGAGCGTGACCTTGGCGCCTGCGATAGGCGTATTCTTGTTGGCGACGTCGACCACCACCACGCCGAACATGGTGCGCGAGAGCACCAGGACCTTGAAGGGGTCTTCTTCGTCGGCATAGGCCACGGTGGGCGCGAACGGCAGCAGGAAGGCATTTTCGCTTCCCGGCACGCGAGGCAACATAATGCTCGCTAGCGAGGACGCTCCGGCAACAAGTAACGAACGGCGATCAAGCATCTTGGGCTCCCATCCCGCAAATATCGGTGGAAATAATCCAATTTTGCGAGAAGGCGCCCCGTGGCGGTAGTGCCATTCAAGGGTCAAAATGTCCAAATTGATCGAGCGAAGCGCTGGGTTCCGGAACGCGTTCGATGCGCTTGGCAGCCCGGTCGCTAACGCAACATATGCGCGACCAGCTCGGCGCGTGTGCCGATGCCAAGCTTTGCGTATACGCCGGATAGGCGGTTTTTGACGGTGCCCGGCGATACTCCCATATGGCGTGCGATTTCGGCGTTGGTCCACCCACGACAGGCGAGCATGGCCATGGTGAATTCCGTGGTCGTTAAATCGTCGGCCACGTCCTCGCCCGAATCGGGGTTGTGGATGCGCCGCCAGCCGTAGCTGAAGCGGTACGTGATCTCGATGATGCGCGCGAAGTCGTCAGGGTATTGCGTTTTTAGGCACGCCTCGATGAGCCCCTGTAAAAGGCCGTGGTGCTCGCCAATGAGCTCGATAAGGCCGTCGGGACGCGCAATGTTCCAAGCGGTTCCGAAGTGTGCCTTTGCGGCGTCGATGTCCTTGAGGCTCATGCATGCCATGGAAGCTGCCAGGTGCAGGAACAGTTCCGAGATGGGATAACTTTCCTGTTTCATAATCAGGGCGTTTTCCGCCATGCCCAGACTGCGGCCGTATTCGCCGCGCAGATACAAGGCGTGCGCCATCACGTAGCTGGCGAACAGGCGCAGGCCTTCGGGCAGATGCGCCGCAAGTGGATAAAACTCTTCGGCAGAATACGGGGAAGGCAAGTGCAGCAGGACGCTCGCGGCCGAGGCGAACAGGATATGCGTGGCGTGGACGGCGGGCGATTCCTCGTCAGTTGGCGTATCGAGGATGCCCGCAAGGCAACGGCGGGCATCGGCGATACGGTTGAGCGACAGGCTGGCATATCCGCAGATAAAGCATGCGGAATAGCGTAGCGCGGGATCGGTGGCGTCAAGATAGGGGCGCGCCGTCTTGGCAGCGAGGGCGGCTTGTCCGCGAAAGTACAGCGCTTCTGCCGTGGCAATGGCGCGCGAATCGGGGTCGGAAATGCCTGCAACCGCAGCGTCAATCTGCCCCGGCACAAAGGCGGTGCACATCAATGGCATGGGAACGCATGGGTAGCCATCGCAGTCCATCTTCCATCTCCCAACAGCTGGCAACAATAGCAGCAATTGTACTCCTGTTGCTCGGGACCCCTTTCGTTTTACTGTTCGGTTAACGCTGCGGATCGTTTTGGAAGGCTTACGAGCATGGTGGTCCCGTTCTCGGAACTTGCTTCGACCTCTACAGCGCCACCGTGAAGCGCTGCAATCTCCCAAACGAGCGCTAGCCCGAGTCCTGCGCCGCCGTATGCCCTGCTGCGGGATTTGTCTAGACGAAAGAATGGCTGGAAGATGCTCTCTCGGTACTGCTTGGGTATTCCCGGGCCCTGGTCCTCGACTCGCAGGAACACGTGGTTGTCGCTGTCGCTGATGGAGACGTTGACAGTCGAGCCGGGGTGGCTGTAACGGATGGCATTTTCGACCAGGTTAAACACCAGCCGATAGAGGAGCGTGTCGCTCCCGATTACTAAAGCGTCTCCAGCACAATTGAGGGCTATGCCCTTATTTTCGGCAAGTGGCGCAAGGTCGGTGAGGACCTCTTCGGACAAGGGGCCAAGTTCCACATCGTCCTCGCAAGGAACGCTGCGGAGCTCGCTCATCTCGAGCAATACCTTGGCCATTCGAGACATGCGCTCGGTTTGTTCTTGTAGCAGGCCGAGCAGCTCGGCTGTTTCGGGTTGCAAACCGGAGTGCTCGGAGATGAATAGTTCAATCTGTGCTTGCATAAGGGCGAGCGGGGTGCGCAGCTCGTGTGCGGCGTTGCCGGTAAACTGACGCTGTGCAGAGAACCCTTCGCCAAGACGAGCGATCATGTCGTTGAAAGAGGCGCTGCATCGTTGTAGCTCGGTGGGCACATCTTCATTGAGTCTGATTTCGCTTAGGTTGTCAGGCTGCACACGCTCAACCTGGGCTGCAAAAGCCCGTAGCGGTTTGAGTGCACGGCCGCTCACAAAGTATGCCAGCGCGCCGCCAAGGAGTGTAACTCCAGCCGTGATGTACCAGGCTGTCGTGCCAAAAGACTCCTGTGCGTCGTTTACGACGATCGTGACCTCGTCATCGAGGCTTCCCTTCGTTGGGTCAAACGCTTGAGGTGCATCTACGCCGGCTGCGCTAAGGGCCGAGATGTCGCTGCCGATGGCATCCATGTAGCGCATGCCCGTATAGCCGACCAGACAGTTCGTCAGCACGCACGCCGCACACGTCAGCAGTGCCGTCATGATCGTTATGCGCCATTGCAGCGAAAGCCCTTTCATTCGCCATCCTCCATAACGTAGCCCTCTCCAATCCGATTGCGAATCGGGTCGTATCCCAAAGCGCTGCGCAACTTTTTGCGGAGTGACGAAATATGAACGCGGGTTGCGTTGCTAAAGCTGTTCACGCTGCTATCCCAAACGTGCTCGATAAGCTCCTCTTGGCTTACCGGACGCCCCTGATTAAACATCAGGTATTCCAAGATTCCCGTTTCCTTGCGCGTAAGAGATAAAGCCTCGCTGTCCACGGAAGCGATGCGCGCCTTGGTGTCAAAGCGGAGCTTTCCGCAGGCTAAAACTATGTCGCTTTGTGTAAAGCGTCTGAGGGTAAGGCTACGAATCCTTGCCGCAAGCTCGTCCAGATGAAACGGCTTGGTGAGGTAATCGTTGGCGCCGGCATCGAGTCCGGCGACTTTATCGGATACTTCGCCACGTGCGGACAGAATCAGTACCTTAGTCTCGCAGTCAGTTTTCCTAAGTTCCCTGAGTACGGTCATGCCGTCGATGCGGGGAAGGTTGAGGTCGAGTACCACGAGGTCGAAGGCCTCAACGTCCAGTAGGTCGAGCGCCTCCTGTCCGTCGTGACAGCAGTCGACGCTGTACGCCAGGTTTCGCAAGCTGCGCGCGATTGCGTCACACAGCGCCCGCTCGTCCTCGACGATCAAAATACGCATAACAGTCTCCTTGCACATTTCAAATCGCGCTTAACACGGATTTTATAGCCGATATGGTCCAATGGTCGCGTAACGAAAGGAGTGGTCAGGTTGTTCAAAGCGGTAAAACCCGTGGTACAGGTCGCTTTGTTGATCGTCGGAATTGCCATGGTGTGCTTTGGCGTTATGCGTGGCGAGGCGGATGCCGTGCTGGCCAAAGCGATTAGGCTGTGCTTGGAGTGTATCGGAATTGGATAAAAGAGAAAACACTGCGTCGCATGTTTTGGCTCGATTTCGCGGATTCATTCAGGCGGCGGCGACGCTCGTCACCAACATTCACCTGCCAAACTTTGCCAAAGGCGGCATCTATCAGGGCGCGGGAAAAACGGTCTGCGTACCTGGACTTAACTGCTATTCGTGCCCCGCGGCATCGGGTGCGTGCCCCATCGGGTCGTTCCAGTCGGTGATAGGTTCATCCAAGTTCAACTTTTCTTATTACGTCACCGGTACGCTCATTTTGCTCGGCGTGCTGCTGGGACGCTTTGTATGCGGCTTTCTGTGCCCGTTTGGCTGGCTGCAGGAGCTGCTTCATAAGATTCCCGGAAAAAAGTTCTCCACGAAAAAGCTCAAGCCGCTCACGTACATCAAGTACGTCGTGCTGCTGTTTGCCGTGGTGCTGCTGCCCGTCTTGGTGATTAACGACGTGGGCATGGGCGACCCGTTCTTTTGTAAGTACATCTGTCCGCAGGGCGTGCTCGAGGGCGCCATTCCGCTGGCCATTGCCAACGCCGGCATTCGATCTGCGCTGGGGCAGCTCTTTACCTGGAAACTTTTCGTTCTTATTGCCGTGGTGGTGCTGAGCGTTTTGTTCTATCGCCCCTTCTGCAAATGGATTTGTCCACTCGGCGCATTCTATGCGCTCATGAATAAGGTGTCCCTACTGGGGATTCGGGTCGATGCATGTAAGTGCGTCTCGTGCGGCAAGTGTTCAAAGGTTTGTCAGATGGACGTTGATGTGGTCCGCGCGCCCAATCATGCCGAATGTATCCGGTGCGGAAAGTGCATCGGGGCCTGTCCCGTCGATGCCATCAGCTATCGCTATGGCCTGGATGTGTCGGCGAAAAGCTTCCCTTGACTGCCGATAAAAAGTAAACAAGCTTCGACAAAACGGAGGAATGACCATGAAGCTTTCTAAGATTGCGGCCCTGTTTATGGTGCCGGTATTGGCCTTGTGCCTTGTGGCATGTTCGGCGCCCGGTGGCAATGCGAGCGAATCTGCGAGCTCCGATCCTAAGATTGCAGAACTCACTGCGCAGGAGCCGACCAATGCCGACGAGGCCGCCGAGCTGTATGCGAAGCTCATGGAAAAGGAGAACGATATCCTTTCGAGTGATAACGCGCTGTGGGAAAAGGTATTCAATGCGGCAAATAAAGACTCGGCAATGATTGAGGACGGCAGCAATTACGGCGATTTCCTGCTCAAGACCATCGACGGCGCCAAGGATGAGTTCACGGCGGATGAGCTTAAGACGCTCAAGGCCGGTGCGCAGCAGATCAAGGAGATCGAGGACAAGCTCGAGAGCTTGGAGAAGGAGTTCCCCGGCTGTGGAAACACGCCGAGCGAAGGCGAGAGCGTCGACGCTTCGGCCGCTGGCATGACGGCTGGTGCCAATGCTTCGAGCGAGGCGACGAAGTTCCCCAGCTTTACGGGCAAGGACCTGGATGGCAACGACGTGAGCAGCGACGAGCTGTTCTCTAAGAACAAGGTCACCGTCATGAACTTCTGGTTCACCACGTGCAAGCCGTGCGTGGGCGAGCTGGGCGATCTTGAGAAACTGAATAAGGAGCTTGCCGAGAAGGGCGGCCAGGTCGTGGGCGTCAACTCCTTTACGCTCGATGGCAACAAGGGCGAGATTGCAGATGCCAAGGACGTGCTGAGCAAGAAGGGCGTGACATATAAGAACATCTGGTTCAAGTCGGATAGCGAGGCCGGTAAGTTTACGTCAAATCTATTCTCGTTCCCGACAACGTATGTCATAGATCAGAATGGCAACATCGTAGGGGATCCAATCGTGGGAGCCATCAGCTCCGCTGAGCAGCGCGCAGCGCTCGACAAGCTTATTGACCAGGCGATTGCGAATAGCGAGCAGTAGAAAACGCGTAAAGCATAGCGATGATCGTGCGCCGCTGTGCGAAGTAGTCCGCTACCTTTCAAGATAAGCTCCACCATATAGAGGTCCCGCTCGGGACCTCTTCTTTTGGGCGCCGCCCCGTTCGTTTTTTGATGCGGTTCCCTACATTCCTCACTGGCGTCGGTGAAAAATGGGGATAGAGTAGGACAAACGCGTCGAATACGAACGGCGGGGGAGAGCGGGCGAGTGCGCCCGCGTGGGAGAGGTTGCCGTCCATGCTGGAGCTCAAAGGAATTTGCAAAAGGTACGTTGCGCAGTCGTTTACGCAGGTGGCGCTCGACAACGTAAGCCTGTCTTTTCGCGATAACGAGTTCGTGGCCATCCTGGGTCCTTCGGGCTCGGGTAAAACTACGATGCTCAACGTCATTGGTGGACTCGACCATTTCGATTCCGGCGACCTGCTGATCGATGGCATCTCGACCAAGGACTTCAGCGACCGCGATTGGGATGCCTACAGAAACAATCGCATTGGCTTTGTGTTTCAGAGCTACAACCTCATTCCGCATCAGACCATTTTGGAAAACGTGGAATTGGCGCTTACACTCACGGGCGTGGGACATGCCGAGCGCCGCCAGCGTGCGCGTAAGGCGCTCGAGGCGGTTGGTCTGGGCGAGCACGTTGACAAACGCCCGAACCAGCTTTCGGGCGGGCAGATGCAGCGCGTAGCCATTGCCCGCGCCTTGATCAACGACCCCGAAATCGTGCTGGCTGACGAGCCGACCGGCGCCTTGGACTCAACGACATCCGTGCAGGTTATGGATTTGCTCAAGGACGTTGCGCGCGATCGTCTGGTCATCATGGTCACGCACAATCCCGAGTTGGCATACAGGTACGCCACGCGCATCGTCACCCTGGCGGACGGCAAGATCACCGACGATTCAGATCCCTTTGATGCTGCCGAGGCCGCGCGTCGCGAGGCCAAGCCCACGCGCAAAACCTCGATGAGCTTTGTGACGGCGCTGGGGCTTTCTGCCCGAAACCTCATGACCAAGAAGGGCCGTACGGCCATGACTGCCTTTGCAGGTTCGATTGGCATTATTGGCATCGCAGCGATTCTGGCGCTGTCCAACGGCGTAAACGGCTACATCAAAAAGGTCGAGGAGGACACGCTCTCGAGCTACCCGCTCACGATTTCCAAACAAGATTACGACCTGTCATCCATGATGGGCGGGCATGGGGCTACCGATGAGGAGGCGTCCAAGGGCGAGGGCTCGTCCGATGACGCTACCGGTGGCAAAGCTAAGGGAACCGACAAGATCCCTGTGGTCACGGCCGTAAAGGATATGTTCGCAAGCGTTAAATCTAACGATATGACGAGCTTTAAGACATGGCTTGACGACGGTGGCGACGGTATCGACAAAGAGGTCAACGCTATCCAGTACGGCTATGGCGTGACGCCGGTTGTCTATCGTGCGGGCAAGGGCGACGAGAAGCCCGTCCGGCTTGTCCCCAACGCTATGACCGAGGCCATGAGCGGAGGCGCGAGCTCGGCGGCAACGGTGAGCATGGAATCCATGGGAACCTCGGTCTTTAACGAGATGATTGACGACCAGAGTCTGCTCGACAGCCAGTACGATGTCGTTGCCGGCCATTGGCCTACGTCTGCCAACGAGGCCGTGATGGTGCTTTCGAGCCGCGGAACAGTGGGCGACTACACGCTCTACAGTATCGGCGCGCTGGATATCGATGAGCTCAACGACCTGGTTAACAGTGCCATGACGGCCGACGGCAAGGTCAAGACGCCCAAGACCGGCAGCGACTTTACCTACGACGATGCACTGTCCACGACGTTTAAGGTGTTGTCGCCGGCCGATGCCTATCGCAAAAACGAAGAGACCGGCATGTGGACTGACATGTCTGGCGACGCCGACTTTATGAAAGCCAAGGTTGCCGACGGTATTGACGTGCGCATTGTGGGCGTGGTGCGACCCAACGAGACGGCAAACGCGAGCGCGTTATCGCCGGGCATTGTCTATACGCATGCGCTGACTCGCCAGCTTATGGAGCGTGCTGCCGATTCGCAGATTGTGCAGGAGCAGCTTGCCCACCCCGAGACGGATGTCTTTACGGGCAAAACCTTCGACGAGCTGCAGGGCGAAGCCAAGCAGGGCGTGGATTTGGGCAGTATGTTCAGCGTAGACGAGGCGGCACTGAAGAGCGCGTTCTCACTCGATACGTCTGCGCTCTCGGGCGCGGCAGGTGGCATGGACCTTTCTGGTCTCGATTTGTCCGGGTTGGACATTGACCTTTCGGGTGTTGGGCGAGACATCGATTTCAGCGACATCATGGCCAAAGCGCCGGCTCCAGATTTCTTGGGTATCTTCGATGGGTTGGAGCTTGCGCCCGAGCAGATGCGGCAAGTGGGGGTGCTCGCCAACCAGCTGTTTGAGGGCTTTCTGCGGTCTGATCAGTTTAAGGCGCTGTCGCCCGAAGATCTTAAGGACGCGTCAAAGCTCGCTGCCGCATTCTCGGCGTATCTTGAGCATGATGCCGCAGCCCAGCAAATCCTGGCCCAGCTCAAAGCGCTCGGCGGCGATGCCCTGGCCGAGCGCCTGCAGCAGGCGATGACCGACTATGTACAAAAGCAGCTGGCTCCGTATCTGCAGCAGGCTATGGATCAGGTGATGAAGACAATTAGCGAACAGATTGCGACGACCGTATCGTCCCAGCTCAAGTCGGGCGCGGCAGGACTCATGGACCAAATGGCGACGCAGATGTCTTCGAGTTTTGCCAACTTGGCGAGCGCGATGCGCGTGGATGCGAGCGCCTTTGCTCGTGCCATCCACTTCAACATGGATGCCGAGGACCTGAGCTCGCTCATGATGAGCTATGCCAAAGCGTCAAAGCTCACCTACGACAATAATCTGACCACGTTGGGCTATGCGGACGAGGCGGACCCCATCTCGGTCAAGATTTTCCCGCGCGACTTTGAGGCCAAGGAGCGCGTACTCGATCACATCGATGCGTACAACAAGCAGGTCAAAGCCGTTGGCCACGATGAACAGGCGATCTCGTACACCGACTACATGGGCATCATCATGGGTTCGGTGACCGACATCGTGAACACCATCAGCTTGGTGCTCATCGCATTCGTGAGTATCAGTTTGGTGGTGAGCTCCATCATGATCGGCATCATCACCTACATCAGCGTGCTGGAGCGCAAAAAGGAGATTGGCATCCTGCGCGCGATTGGCGCGTCAAAGCGCAACGTGGCCAACGTATTTAATGCCGAGACCTTTATCGAAGGCCTCATTGCCGGCGTCTTTGCCATTGTCGTCGTGGTGGCCGTGAGCTTTCCGGTTAATGCCTGGGCGCTTGCGGCCAAGCAGGTGCCCAACCTGATGAGCCTGCCCGTTCAAGACGCGCTGATGCTCATTGTAATTTCGGTGCTGCTGACGGTCGTTGCCGGCCTGCTGCCGGCTCGCAGCGCATCCAAGAAAGACCCTGTGGAAGCCCTGCGTTCCGAATAATGCGACAAAGGGACAGTCCCTTTGTCGCATTGGGGGACCAATTACCGTTCGGCACGTTAAGGGTCCCCGCTCCCCGCTTAACACTTGACGAAGGATCTCCATCTTTATATACCTATCGGTAGGCATATAGGTTGCATTGCCGATAGAAACGGAGTAACCATGACTCTCATCGCACCAGCCGAAAAGGACCGCCCCCGTGAGAGCGGCGCATTTGCTTGGATTGTCGTTATTGCGCTCGGTTTAATGTCTGCGGGAACAACCGGCACCTACAGCATCATTGCCGGCTCATTCATCGCTCCTGTATGTGAAGACCTGGGCTTTGACTACACTTCTTTCTCTTTCTATTTCACCGCGATTCTTCTTGGCCTTGCGCTTGGGCTTCCGCTTTTGAGTCGTTTCATTCCAAAAGTAATCGGCAAACCATGGCATATTTGCGTTGAACTCGTCCTTATTGCCGCCGGCGCCGCAATGGCGTTCTACACCGAGGTCTGGATGTTCATCGTCTCCGCCGCAGTGATCGGCATCTGCTTTTCGTTCACAACGGGTGTCTGCATGTCCGATGTCATTGACCAATGGTTCAGTAAATCGTCTGGTCTTGCTATCGGCCTTGCGTGGGGCGTTAATTCTCTCTGCACGCTGCTATTGAGTCCTGTCATTACACTGGTCATCGAGCAGCAAGGCTGGCGTACGGGTTACATCGTACTTGCGGCCGTTTCTGCAGCCATGATATTGCCCACAAGCGCATTTATCATTCGCCTTAAGCCTTCTGATCGCAATATGCTTCCGTACGGAGAGACTACCTCCGAAACCCATGAGAGCCACAGCGCCGATGAAAAGGAAGATGTCTCTTCGGGCATGGCGCTCCGCGATGCCGCGAAAACGCCATCTTTTATTCTCTGCGCCTTTCTGCTCTGCGTGGCGCAACTCACCTGCTGCATGAACCAGCTGTTCCCGACCTATGCAAGCGAGGTCGGCTTCAATCCCATCGTGGGAAGCCTAATGGTTTCGGCGGCTTCGCTCTCCGATATTTTCCTAAATCCCTTCGTAGGCAAAACATGCGACAAGCTCGGTGCTATTAAAGCAACGGTCGCATGGACGGGAGTCAGCATTCTTTCATTCCTACTTCTCATCTTTGGCGGAAGCAACGAGACCGTTTCCATCATCGCGGCCGGCGTAAACGACGTCATGTTCGCCATCGTTGGAACTGCAATGCCGATGATTCTCCTCTCGCTCTTCGGATCACGCGATTTTGGAAGGATCTATTCGATTATTTGCTCAGCGGGCTATGTTGTCGGAGCTTTCGGAATGCCAGTCATGATGAAGGTTTACGGTATGGCAGGGTCTTTCCAAGGAGTATTCGTTTTCTGTATCATCTGCAACCTTCTGATTGCGACATTTGCTTTAGTTTCCGGTCTCCTCAATAAGACTACCGCGAAATAACCTGACCAACGAACTGCCCTTCAGCCCTGTCATTTGTCTCCGCAAGTTAAAACGAAATTGGGGCCGATTCCAACATAGCTGGAATCGGCCCCAATTTCTATTCAACAACTTTTGCAATCATCGCGAACACGGGTTTCGGACCATTCCGCGACCCCGCAAGTCGTCGCATCGCGCTTGTCAAGGTGCCTCTGTTATTACGCGCCTATTTAAACATGAGTTCGACGATTCCTGCCCAAACAGCCTTTTCATCGATGTCTTCATCTTGGGCAACGGTATTGCTCGCTCCCTCAAGTACGGTGTAAAGAATCTGCACGTACAGCATGACGTCTGTTTCATCGGAAAACGCGCCAATTTCTAGGCCATGGAGAAGGATGTCTTTAAGCGCGTCCATAGTTCGGTTGATCGCCGTTGCCTGACGTTCCTGAACTGCAGGGATTCGATTTGCCTGAATACTGACCTCGGCCAGCACGCGACGGCGCTTTTCATCACTACGATAGCCACCTATAACCGAATTGCCGAGCTCGATAAGCGCCGCCTTGAATCCGTCCCTATCGACTATTAGCGAGTAGTCGCGCTGATAGTCGATAGTCGGAAACATACTATCTAAGAGCGTGGTAAAAATATCCTCTTTAGAGGGAAAGTAGTAGTACACCGATGGCTTGGATATACCGACACGGTCGCAGATTTTTCCAATGGACGCCTTGTCGTAACCGACTTCTGCCACAAGATCATACATTGCGTCCAATATTTTTCCCTTTGTGCTCACGCTTCACTTCTCCATTGCAAATCACTTCCGCATTGCCAACATTATTAAGAATGGCAACGGAACATCAATTCGTGTCCAAACACGACCACTATAAACGGTGAACGGTAGGTATCGACAGGCGAATGGCAATTATACAAAAACACCTACCGAACGGTAGGTATAGTAGTACTATAGCTGGTGTAACCCCGCTATTGTCGCGGCCGGACAGCATTGCGGGAAACCCGACGGAAGGACCAACCATGTACGAGAACTATCGTATGCCGGGCGAGTTTGAGAAGCGCTCCAACGTCTATGTGACATGGCTTCCCGATTACATTCGCGCAGAGGGCTTCGATAATCGCCAGCCCTGCGTTGACGTAATTAAAGCTTTGCTTGAGTATGGCGACGTTACGGTCAACCTCAACTGTGGCACCCCCGGCTCCTACGAGGAAGCCTGCTCGCGCCTTAAAGAAGAAGGGGTGGATTTCGACCGTATCCAGATTACGCAGTTCGAAGACTCCAACTTCTACGTTCGCGACAACGGCCCCAGCATCATGGTCGACGACGAAGGCCATTCCTATATGGTCAACCCCGCTTGGACCTATTATGGCGTGTGGGACAAGAACTCCCCAGAGTGCCAGTCCGCACGCAGGGCAGCTGTTCACATGGCGGTTGCGCTCGGGTGCTTCGATATCGTCAATTCCGAAATGGTTTCGGAGGGCGGCGACCGCGAGTTTGACGGTCACGGCACCCTGATCGCCATCGAGGACACGGAATGCCGCAAGCGCAATCCCGAGTTCTCAAAAGAGGAAGTGGAGGCCGAGTACAAGCGCATCTACAACCTCAACAAGGTTATCTGGCTGCCGCAGCCTATGCTTGAGGACGACGACTATCGACTGGGCATCCTCGACGAGAAGGAAGATGGAACTCCTGTCTTCGGCATGAGCTTCGCCGCCCACATCGATGAGATGTGCCGCTTTATCACCCCGAACAAGATTCTTCTTGCCGAGGTATCCGATGAGGAGGCCGCCTCGAGCAAGGCGGGCGCGGAATCGCGTCGTCGCATCGACGCCGCCTACGAGATTCTACGCGCCGAGACGGACTGGGAGGGCAAGCCCTTCGAAATCGTTCGCATACCCACTGCCGAGCCGATCGAGGTTGTCATCGCCCCCGGCGACGAGGACTACGAGCTGTATAAGGGCTTCATCGACGAAATGTGCGGCAAGTTCATGGATGGCACCCCTTGGCCCGAAGGCCCCGTTCACTTTTATGCCGCAGCAAGCTACTGCAACTTCCTCATCTGCAACGGCGTCGTTCTTGGCCAGCGTTATTACCACGAAGGCATGAGCGAAGTCGTGAAGGAGAAGGACGAGCAGGCCAAGGCGGTTCTTGAGAGCTGCTTCCCCGATCGCAAGGTCATCATGATCGACTCTCTCGCGCTTAACCTGTCCGGCGGCGGCGTGCACTGCTGGACCAAGGACGTGGCCGCCAGCTGCTAGCAAGTTCTTAAACTTGCGCTGCCTGATCCAAGCGCCACATTTACAGTCCCCGAGGGATATCCGTGTTTCCCTCGGGGGCGCATTCGACACTTACCCATCAAACAATTGAAAGGAAATAGGCATGAACAACAGCCTTCGCGGTCGCGACTACCTTAACATCCACGATCTTTCCTCTGAGGATTTCCGTTACCTCATCGATCTTGCCTGGAACCTCAAGGCCCAGAAAAAGTCCGGTGTCGACCAGCGCTACTTCCCCGGCAAGAACGTTCTCGCCAACTTTGAGTGGGGCTCGACCCGCACTCGTTGCGCCTTTGAGACCTCTTGCAACGACCTGGGCATGGGCTTCACCTATCTGACCAACTCCCACATGGGCGATTGCGAGACCATCGAGGATGCCATGCGCGTCTTCAACGGCATGTATGATCTCATTGTCTATCGTGCACAAAAGGACGAGCAGTTCCTCTATGATGTCGCCGACTTGGTCGATATTCCAGTCATCAATGCCCTCACCCTCGGCGATCACCCGACCCAGATGCTCGCTGACGCTCTCACGATGGAGGAGCAGTGGGGTGGTCTGCGCACGAGCCGTGGCAAGAAGATGGCCTTCGTTGGCAACTGCGCCGGCGCCCCCGTGTGGTATGGCCGTCTGTGCGCGATGCTCGACATGGACTTCCTCGCCATCGGCCCCGACGACCTCCGTCACCAGATGTGCAAGGAAATGATCGAGGAGGTTGAGGCCTGCTACGCCAAGTACGCGCCTAACAGGACCTTCACCATCACCTCTGACCTTGATGCTCTGGACGGTGTCGACGTAATCGTTACCGAGGAGTGGCGCTACATCAACCCCGAGTGCGGCGACGAGGTTCTGGACCCTGACGACTACAACTCTTGGCTTGGCGACGCCGAGTCCCTGTACCCCTATCGCGTCACCAGTGAGCTGTGCAAGCGCACCAACAACCCCGACATCTTCTGCATGCACGAGCTCCCCTCTGTTCACAACGCAAATCACCGCGTTGGCAAGATGTTGCTCGCCCAGTGCAAGAACGACCTGCATCGTGAAATCATCACCGAGGGCTTTGAGATTGCGGACGAGTGCTTTGAGGCCAACGCGTCGGTCATCTTCCGTGAGGCAGAGAACCGTCAGCACACCATTAAGGCCGTTATGTGCGCCCTTCTGGGTCTCTAGGAGCTGTATCAATGGAAAATGCAAAGTTAAAGAGCAGCAAGGTTTACGCATGGGTTCTCGTGATCGCGCTCGGCCTCATGTCTGCCGGTACGACCGGATCCTATAGCGTAATCGCTGGCTCCTTCGTCGCGCCCGTGTGCGAGGAGTTCGGATTTGACTACTCCATCTTCTCGTATTACTTCACTGCAACGCTCATTGGTCTTGCAGCGGCTCTTCCGTTTGTCGGAAAACTCATCCCCAAGGTTGTTGGCAAGTTTTGGCTCCCCGTCGTTGAGCTTATTCTGCTCGCCGCTGGCGCAGGCATGGCCTTCTACACCGAAGTCTGGATGTTCATCGCAGCTGGTGCTTTGATTGGCGTTTGCTTCGCCTTCACTACCGGCGTCGCCATGTCCGATGTTATTGACCAGTGGTTCAAAAAATCTGGCGGCCTGGCAATTGGTCTCGCTTGGGCAGTGAACTCGATTTACATGCTCATCATGAGTCCCGTCATCACCTCTGTCATTGAGGCTGCTGGCTGGAGGACTGGTTATCTGGTGCTCGCTGGCGTCTCCGCCGTGCTCATTCTTCCCGCTTCCATCCTGATTATCCGCTATAAGCCCCAGGACAAGGGCATGCTGCCCTATGGCTATGTCGAAGGCGAGACGGTCGCCGAGACCGAGGAGACGACCGAGGATAGTGCACGTGGCGTTAGCTACGCACGCGCTATTAAGTCGCCTGCATTCTTTTTCTGCATCGGCTTCCTCTGCCTCGTTCAGCTTACTTGCTGCATGAACCAGCTGTTCCCCACCTATGCCGCCGAGGTCGGCTTTAGCCCCATGGTGGGTGGCTTCATGGTTTCCGCCGCATCGCTGTTCGACCTGTTCCTCAACCCGATCGTCGGTACCACTTGCGATAAGTTTGGCAGCACCAAGGCCATTCTGAGCTGGCTCGCCGTCTCGATTCTCTCCTTTGTCATGCTCATGATGAGCAGCGGCAACTCGACGCTCAGCATTCTTGCTGCCGGTGTTAACGACGTCATGTACGTCATCGCCGGCACCGCTCTGACCGTTTTGGTGATGGACGTCTTTGGCTCCCGTGACTTTGGTCGCATCTTCGCGCTCATCTGCTCCGTGGGCTATATCGTCGGCGCCTTTGGCATGCCCGTCATGATGAAGGTATACGAGCTTGTCGGCTCCTTCCAGGGCGTTTTCATCTTCTGTATTGCATGCAACGTCATCATCGGTCTGTTCTTGCTGCTGGCAAAGAAGACTGGTAAGAGCCTCTCTTGGGACGAATAGTTCGATTCGTCTTAGTCATACGCTGTAGGAGTTAATCTGCAGCAGCTTTAGGGCATCGGCTAACGCCGGTGCCCTTTTTCATGGAATGTGACAAAGGGACAGTCCCTTTGTCACATTGGGCGCCTAGCTCGTTTTGCCCACCAACGTGATACGGATGCTTGGATGGGTGTACTCGTCAAATTCATCCTCGGGATCCGTGTCAAACGAATAGTACGTTTTGATGGGGTTGTCACTCGTCCTGATGGAGATTCTCTCGTAGAGCGAACCGTTCAAAAAAGCCTGCCTAAACTCTTCGGGGAGCTTTTGCGGTGCTAGGAGCTCGGGACTCACGGTCTTGACGTCTACGGTTTGGACGACAGAGGAAAGTTCGTCCAAGTCGAGCTCGATGCGGGCGAGGTTGTCCTCAAGGCTCGCGTCGGGGTCGATCTCTGCTATGTAACTCACTTCCTTGAGCGTTCCCTTGTTGTCGAAATCCAGGTACGTATAGGTCTTCTGGGTATCGGAGTCGCCGTCGTGAAGGTAGCCGCGGACGTGATAGCCGTAATCTTGATATCGCTCGTAAGGGTCATCGGCGGACACGTACTCGCATGCGGGTTCTAGCGTCTTGCGGGCGATGGCGATCTGCTCGGCCGCGGCCGCGGCGTTCTGTTGCATCTCGATGTTTCCCTGCGCCAGCTGCGGGATATAGGCACCGCACACGATTGCGAGGGGCAGTGCCACAAGCGCGACGATCCACTTTTTTGCACGGGGGATAGGCACGCCACAGGCCTCTGCCATGGCCTTTGCGTTGGCAAAGCTTTCGGCAAGCACGTCTGCCGCGGTGGCGACGGCGCCTACGGCAGCGGCGACTTCTGCCGCGCCACCCAGGTTGCGCGCGGTCTCGTTGTCGCTGTTCTTGAGCAGGCGCGCGGCGGCCTGCGTGCCAATAACGCCCGCGATTTGTGCCGAGCGGTCTTTCTCGGACTGCTCGACGGCGAGTCGGCGCTGCATTTCTTTCCACTGCTTGCCGCGCATGCCAAAGCGCGGCGCGAGCGCGCAATAGCAGAAGATGATGAGCTCGATGGCGGTGAGCGCCAGGGCGGCCATCATGCCCGTCTCCTGGAAGCCTTCGTGATGGAAGACGATGTCGTCAATCATTTCGAAGGGAATGATCGAAAATGGCAGCACGAACGCCATGACAAGCGCCGCACCGGCAACTTTGGGGCAGATGCAGTATCGCTGGATGCGCTTGCGTTCTTGTTCGGTGAGCTGCTGCATGGGGTCCTCGACTCTCATCGTTTTTCGGGGGCGATGCGCACACGCTCTTGAGTATAAATGAGTAGAGGGTGTGCGCTGTTCAGACATAGTGATCAACAGCGCGTTATTGGCAATCGTTGCGCAGCGACTGCTGGAGGGGTAGTTAACGCCAAGTAACCGCCTCCGCCTTGTGGGTGGCCTCAAGGACAAGGCATAATGCATGTGACAAAGGGACTGTCTCTTTGTCACATTGATGTGAAAGTGGATGTCGATGATTCTATCGCTGGCCCCTATGGAGGGGATTACCGGACATGTGTTCCGCCGCGTGCATGCGGAGTGCTTTGGTGCGCTCGACTGCTACTACACGCCGTTTTTGCCGCCGCCGCGGGTGGGAAACCGCTTTGGGGGCAAGGCGTTTAAGGAGATCGATCCTGCCAACAACCAGGGGCTCAATGTAGTGCCTCAGCTGATGTCAAAGAACGCGGACGAGTTTGTGTGGGCGGCGCAAGTGCTCGCCGACATGGGCTACCGCGAGGTCAATCTCAACCTTGGCTGCCCCTCGGGTACGGTTGTCGCCAAGGGCAAGGGATCGGGCTTTTTGCGCAACTTGGACGAGCTCGAGGCGTTCTTGAGCGATGTGTGCGAACACTCGCCGTTGCCGGTGTCGGTAAAAACCAGGCTGGGGCTGGAGAGCGACGACGAATACGAGCGCGTGCTCAACCTGTACTGTCGCATGCCGCTGGCAGAACTGATCGTGCATCCGCGCGTACAAAAGGACCGCTATACGGGCTCGCCGCGCAAGGAGTTCTATGGCGAGACGCTGGAGCGTGCGCCGTTTCCGGTCGCCTACAACGGCGACATTTTTGATCTTGAGGATATGGATTCGCTGGTGGAGGCCTATCCCGGGACACGCCATGTGATGCTGGGGCGTGGCTTGCTCGCGAATCCCGCGCTCGCTCGTATGGTCAAGGGCGGCCCTGCTGCAACGGCTGCTGAGCTGCAGCGCTTCCACGACACGCTGTTTGCGGCCTATGCGGACGAGATCGGCGGTAACGCGGTTTTTCGCATGAAGGAGTGGTGGTTCTACGCCAAGTGCGCTTTCGCCGATCCTGCTACTGTTCACAAGCTCGTACGCAAGACCAAAAAGGTCGACGAATACCGCGCTGCCGTCGATCGCGTCTTTCGCGAGCAGCCACTTGCGCCTATAGCCCGCTTTCACGGCTAGTTGATCGTTGGGGACGTTCTTTAAAGACTAGTCATTTAAGAACGTCCCCAACGACTAGCCGCAAAAAGCTGTACGCCAGCATCCAAAGATGTCGAAAAATGTCGACTTTGGATGCTGACGTACATGTTTGGGTCGTATGGGTTGGGGCGAGTCGGTCGCAACGCGAGTGTTAGAGCAGGTTCTTCTGTGCCCACGCGATGATGTCGTTCGATTCGTAGAGCGGTTCTCCGTCGATGAACAGGCAGGGAACCTGGCGTTTTCCGCCGACGGCGATGAGCGTCTGCTCGGCATCGGAATCGGTCGAGATATTACGCTCGGGGATGGTCACGCCGTTATCGGCCAGGAAGCGCTTGACCTTTATGCAATACGGGCAGCCGGTCATAACGTAGAGCGCGAGTTCGTGATCAGTAGCCATAGGTCTCCAATCGGTTGAGGTTTCGATTGAAATACCCAAAGCCGCCGCGGTCTATGCACGCGTCAACGACGACTCGATTGCCTGTACCAGAAACGCCGTGGCTCCGGTGCCGCAGGGGTTGTCGTAGTAGTCAACAAAGCGCTGGTCGGCAAGATAACCATTGGCGAGGCCCAGGTATGCTTCGTCCTGGGGCTCGTGTCCCCAGTTAAGGCCAATCCATCGGCGGTGCATTGCGACAAGCTTGCGGGCTTCGTTACTCTTTGGATCGCCGTCGCCCATGGCAATCGAGAGCTGGCCCAGAATAGCGCGTTCAAGTTCCTTCATGTCGTTCCATGTCTCGGGATCCATATCCAGCAGTGCTTCGTTTGCGGCGTCGATCGCCTCGTCGCCATAGCGCGCTCGCGCCTCGGCACCGTAGCGCTCCTCGTTTTCGTGCACGGAGCGCCAGCGTTCCAGTTGCGGCAGGACGGCGCCCATGAGCGAGACGGCTTCGTCGAGCGACATGCCGGTGTTTTGCGCCAGCCGCGGGGCACAGTCTTCGATCATTGCCTCCATGGTGGTGTCGTAGGTGTACTTGCCGTGGTCGTAGCACCACTTGCAGTAATGGTCGGTCGTGGCGCCCGCAGCATCGGTGCCGCAGTCGTCGGGCGTGAGTATCATGCCGCAGCTCTGGCAATAGTGCTCGGGCATTTCGAGCAGATGAGACAGCGGCTTGCCGGTCACGGCGGCGATGAGCTTCATCATGTCGATGCCCGGTGTGACCTCGCCACGCTCCCAACGGCTGACGGCTTGGCGTGTGACGAAGAGCTTGGCGGCGAGCTGCTCTTGGGTAAGGTGATGGGCGCGACGGACGGCGATGAGCTTTTCTGCAAAGGCCATAGCGGCTCCTTTCTGCTGCTTGATGGCTTAAGCATACGCGGCAGCAGGTGCCTTTCCAAGCAACCGTTGGTTGCACGACGGGGGACCGCGGCGAAGAATTGCGCGCAACGCCTCACATCTCCATGCCGTACAATGACCGGTATGGAACCTATCGCACACATACATACCGACCTGCCGCAGAAGTTCGGCATTCCGCGCAACAGCTTTTTGGCGCCCCATCTGCAGGGGCGCATCGTCTTTGAGCCGGAATTTGCCTCCAACGCAGCAGTTGAGGGTCTGGATTCCTTCTCTCACCTATGGCTGCTGTGGCGTTTTGAAAACGGCACGCCCGGCGGCACGGCTAAGGACATAGCTGCCGATGCCAAGTCGCAGGACAGGTCCGGCACCAACGCAAAATGGTCGAAAACCGTGCGCCCGCCGCGTCTGGGCGGAGCCGAGCGCGTGGGTGTATTTGCCACACGCAGTCCGTTTCGCCCTAATCCCATCGGTCTTACCTGTGTCAAGCTCGATCGTGTCGAGCTCACCGATGATGGCCCGATCATCCATGTGCTGGGGGCCGATCTGCGCGACGGCACGCCCATCTACGACATTAAGCCCTACATTCCGTTTGCGGATTGCCATCCAGATGCGACCGGCGGCTGGATTGAGGATGCTCCGTGGCAAGAGCTCGATATCGAGTTCCCGCAAGCGCTGCAGGATATGATTCCGCCCGCAAAGCTCCCCGGCTTGATAGAGGTCCTTCGCCAAGATCCGCGCCGCGCGGGTAGCAAACACGAGCCAAACCGCGTCTACCATCTGGCTTACGCTGGGCTCGACATATCCTTTACGGTTGATGGAACCAGGTTGGCGGTAATCGCCGTCAACGACGCGCGGGACTAGCCGGCCATTCGCCGGCGCCCGCCAAATTCAACGCCAAACCCTCATGACAAAATCGCCCACGCTGGTGGACAATAACGCCTACCAAAACAATCCGCTTTGCACGGGAGCTCAGCATGAAATACGACTTTACTTCGCTTATCGACCGCCACGGCATGGACGCCATCGCCGTTGACTCCTGGGGTGAAATCCCCGGCATGGCTCCGAACGCGCCCGACGAGGGCTTCGACCGCATCCCCATGTGGGTGGCGGACATGAACTTTGCCACGGTGCCCACGGTCCAGGAGCACATCATTCAGCGCGCCCAGCATCCCATGTTTGGCTATTTCGATCCTCGCCCCGAGTACTTCGACCGCATCATCGAATGGCAGAGCCGCCGTAATGGCGTTAAGGGCCTGCTCCCGGAGCATATCGGCTACGAGAACGGCGTGCTGGGCGGCGTCGTGTCGACCCTGCGCGCGTATGTCCAGCCGGGCGATGCGGTGCTGGTCCACAGCCCGACCTACATCGGCTTTACCAAGTCCATCGAAGCCGCGGGCTATCGCATTGTCCACAGCCCGCTTAAGCTCGACGACCAGGGCGTGTGGCGTATGGACTTTGAGGACATGGAGCGCAAGCTCGCCCAAAACCACATCCATGCTGCGGTGTTCTGCTCGCCGCACAATCCCTGCGGCCGCGTATGGGAGCGCGACGAGATCGAACGTGCCATGGACATCTATCGCCAGCACGATTGTGTGGTGATCTCGGATGAGATTTGGTCCGATATCATCCTGCCGGGCCACAAGCATATCCCGACGCAGTCGGTGAGCGAGGATGCCCGCATGCGCACGGTCGCCCTCTATGCGCCGAGCAAGACGTTTAACCTGGCGGGCCTGGTCGGCAGCTACCACATCATCTATAACGAGACGCTGCGCGATCGCGTGTGCGCCGTGTCCAATAAGACCCACTACAACGAGATGAATGTCCTTTCGATGCACGCGCTTATCGGCGCCTACCAGCCGCAGGGCTACGAGTGGCTCGATGAGCTTAACGAGGTCATCGAGGGCAACATTGACTACTTCTGCGATTACGTGGACGAGCATTTTGAGGGCGTGTCCTATTCGCGCCCGCAGGGCACCTATATGGTGTTCCTGGATTGCACGGAGTGGTGCCGCGAGCATGGCCGCGATATTCAGTGGCTGCTCGATGAGGGCGCGCGTGTGGGCGTGGGCTATCAGGACGGCCGTCCGTTCCACGGACCCTGCCACATTCGCGTGAATCTGGCACTGCCGCTTTCGCGTGTAAGGGAGGCGTGCGAGCGCTTGGACCGCTACGTTTTTAATGCACAGTAAGTGAGCGCTGCATGCGGGGCCGTCTGCCAGATTGGCTGGAAGGCCCCGTATGGTAAAGCATCTGTAACCATTGAGCGCACGCGCGGTTTTGTCTGCTAATATCTTTGCCCTTGAGTCTGTAAACAGGATTGTCTGGAGCTCGATGAAAAGACCTCGTCGCTCGGCCGCCATATCGTTGTTTGTTGCGCTTGCAGTGGTGAGCGCCTTTGTCGTGGCGATAGCTGGCTGTTCCGAGTCGAATGACGGGGCCGCGGCGTCTGCATCAGAAGGCGCGGCCGCCTCGCAGGTCAAAGATGACGGCCTTAAGACGCTCAACGTCGGTAGCGATCTCTATCCGCCGTTTGTGTATAGCGACGAGTACGGCAATATCGTCGGCCTGGATGTCGAGATTTTGACCGAGGCTTTGGCCCGCATTGGCTACAAGCCAAAATACCAGCTGATCGACTGGGAAAAGAAGAAAGAGCTGCTGGCAAGCGGCGAGCTCGACTGCGTCATGGGCAGCTTTACTATGACGGGCCGCGAAAACGAGTATCGTTGGGCCGGACCGTACCTTGCAAGCCGACAGGTGGTTGCTGTCGATCCCGAAAGCGATATCTACACGCTTGCCGATCTTGAGGGTAGGGTCGTGGCGGTCCAGTCCACCACCAAGCCCGAATCGATTCTGCTCAATCGTACCAATGAAAACGTTCCGCAGATCAAGGAGCTCTACAGCTTTTCGGACCGCTCGTACTTGAACCCGGCGCTTGTTGAGGGCCTGGTCGACGCCATCGCCGCACACGAGTCCTCGCTGCTCACCTACGAAAAAGACTATGGCGTGACGTATCGCATTTTGTCTGAGCCGCTGCTAGAGGTTGGTTTGGGCACCGCCTTCGATATCAATGACACGCGCGGCATCGACGTTAAGCTCACCCATGCCTACCAAGAAATGCTTGCCGATGGCACCATGGAGCGCCTGGTGTCAAAGTATTTTGATGACCCTTCGCCCTTTTTGAATATGGAGGGCCTGTCGTGATCGATGCACCCGACCACACTACAGAGAAGCGGGGCGACCGTTCGGCCCTGGCATGGCTCCTTGTCGCCCTGTTGGGGATAGCGCTCTCGGCTGCTGCCGGCGCGATGAGCTACGGTTACACGACGGCCCAAGCCGAGCAGCGCTTTTCCGACGTTGTCGATTACGTGGCGACACAGAGCCTTTCCTACGATGCGTTCAACAGCGCCTATGCGACTAAAAATCTGATTCGCGTTATGGAGATTGCCGGAGAGGTAGCGCGCGATATGGAGCGTGATGCCTCGGCGGATAACGCCACACTGAAGCAATATGCCGATCAGTTCAACGTGACGGCGCTGATTGTGACGGACGCATCGGGTAACTTGGTGTCCGAGTCATCGACGGATAACGTGGGCTACGAGTCGCTTGCTGCATATCTTAAAGAGACGCCCGTGCTGGAAGTGGCGACCCATCCGCTTAAGTCCTATACCGCTCGCATTACGCTTGCGGATGATTCGGTCGCAGACATTGGCTGCGTGGCCCGGCGGGACGGCGAGGGCATCGTTGTCGCGGTGAGGCACCAGAGCGCCAAGGCGGTCGCGAGCAATACGCTCAAGTTGCAGAGCTTGCTCGATGGTTACGAGACCATCGATAGCGGCAATATCGTGATCGAAAACGATGGCAAGGTCGTTGCGACCAACGCTGTCGAGCCCACCATGTCGGGCGTGTTCGATTTGCCTGCGACGGATGCCGTCATTGTCGACGGTATCAAGGAGCGTTGCCTGGCTGGTAGGGTCAGATTGGTCAACGCCAACGGCGAGTGGTATCTGGGCACATTTGGTAAAGCGCGCAACTTCTACGTGTACACCTATGCCCCCGCGCGGCGTTACTTCGAGACCGTCGCTGCTGTTGTTGCCAGTGTGTTGGCGCTCTACGGCGGCGCCATGGCCGCTGTTGTGATGATGCGCCGCCGTGCCGAGCACCAACACTTGACCGACCTGTTGCAGCAGGAGCGCAACTATGGCGACAAGCTGGCAAAGGCAGCGCGCGAGGCGTCGTCTGCCAACTCTGCAAAGGCGGAGTTTCTGCGCCGCATGAGTCACGATCTACGCACGCCCATCAACGGTATTCGCGGTATGGTCGAGGTGGGCGATGCCAACGCGGACAACTTGCAAAAACAGACCGAGTGCCGCTCAAAGATTTGGACGGCGTCGGGGCTGCTACTCGACCTTGCGAACGAGGCGCTCGATATGAGTCGCCTGGAGAGCGGGCAGGTCGATCTGGAGCTCGTGCCCACAAATTTGGTGGTTCTCACCCGTGAGGTGCGCGATATTCTGGAGCGCCAGGCCGAGGAGCGTCTGGTGACAATTATCTGCGACCAACAGGCCCTTGACCATCCCTATGCACGGGCGAGCGTGACGCACCTCAAGCGCTTGTTGGTCAATATTGCCGGCAATGCCGTCAAGTACAACCGCCGGGGCGGCTATGTTCGCCTGACGTGCCGCGAGGTGGAGCCGGTGGACGGCGTCCCCGTCTATGAATACACGATCGCCGATAACGGTATTGGTATGAGCGAGGAGTTCCAGCAGCACCTCTACGAGCCGTTTACTCGCGAGGAACAACAGGTGGAAGGCGCTTCATCGGGAACTGGCCTGGGCGCGTCTATTGCCAAGCAGCTGGTCGAGCTTATGGGCGGAACCATGAGCTTTACGAGCGCCTTGGGGCAGGGGACGGCGTTTACCATCCGCCTGCCGCTTGAGAAGTGCGAGCGCTCCGAGATTCCCCAGGCAGCTCGCGTGGGTGCGGGCGACAGCGACGCGCTCCAGGGCCTGCGTGTTTTGCTCGTAGAGGATAACGACCTGAATGCCGAAATCGCACAGTTTGCGCTCGACCGTGCCGGTGCCATCGCGACGCATGTGAAGGATGGCGAGTCTGCCGTCGAGACGTTTGCCGCGAGTGCGCCGCACGAGTACGATGTGGTGTTGATGGACATCATGATGCCTGGCATCGATGGCCTTGAGGCCACGCGTCGGATTCGAGCACTCGATCGCGAGGATGCCGCGACCACGCCGATCATCGCCGTGAGCGCCAACGCCTTTGCCGACGACCGTAGGCTCTCGCGCGAGGCGGGCATGAACGCGCATCTGAGTAAGCCCGTGAGCTCGCAGGAACTCATTGAGGCGCTTGCGCACATAGCCGCCGACGCTTCATAAGCATATGGCCCGGTTCCAATGTTGGTTGGAACCGGGCCATATCGCTATTTGCAAGACCTGCTTTTAGGCTTACTTTTCATGAATCTGTTTGCCGCAAAGATGCTCAATCGAAATCTCGTAGAGTTGGACGCCCTTGATATCTTTGGCGATTTCTTCCTCGACTTCTTCGGCAGAAGGGTAGTACTTAAGCGCGAGCTGACGGACTTTGTCCTCGATAAACGCGGGGGCCTCATCTACCAGGCGGCAACGGCCAAAGACCACGGTACTCATAACGTAGGGAGCCCAGTCGTCGTCCTTGTACCACTCGTTGCCGTACACGGTAAAGCAGACTTTGTCGTCACGCTTGAGTGAATCGACCTTGTGGCCAGCCTTGGCGCCATGGAAATAAATCTTGTCGTGCTCGGTGTCAAAGAAGTAGTTGACGGGAATGGCATAAGGGTAGCCATCGTCGCCGTTGACGGCAAAGACGCCGCGCTTGCAGGCGGCAAGCAATTTGCGCGCTTCCTCGTCAGTGATGGCGCGTTTCTTTCGACGCAGGGGCCTAAACACTGTTGGCTTCCTTTCTAGCTGTGTATGGTGGTAGAGCACAAACTATAGCGAAACAGTTCCGTTTTTCTTGATGCGGGCGAGGATGTTTTTGAGCTTGTTAAAGTCGAGCGGTTTGGGCAGATGGGCGTTCATGCCGGCATCGTGTGCCGCCTTGGCGTCCTCGACAAAGGCGTTGGCGGTGAGCGCGATGATGGGGGTGTCGTCCGCATCGGCCTTCTCGCTCAGGCGAATCGCACGAGTCGCCTCGTAGCCATCCATGCCCGGCATCATGATGTCCATCAGGATCGCATCGAAGCTGCCGGCGGGGCGACTAGTGTATAGATCGACCGCTTCGTTGCCGTCGGCGGCGCGAGTTACGACGATGCCTTCGCTTTCGAGCAGCGCCTGGGCAATTTCGGCATTGAGCTCGTTGTCTTCGGCCAAAAGAACGTTCATGCCGGCAAGCGAGCAGCTGATCGCCTGCTCGTCCGCACCTTCTCTTGCCTGAGGGTTCTTGTCGATATCGAGCGGAATCTGGACGTTGAACGTACTTCCCACGCCAACCTCGCTCGAAATCTCAATCGTGCCGCCCATCATGTCGATGAGCGATTTGACGATCGGCATGCCCATGCCAGTTCCCTGAAATTTACTGCGAGCATCGTTGCCTTCTTGGGCAAACGGTTCGTAGATGTGCTTAAGAAACTCGGGCGACATGCCGATGCCGGTGTCCGAGACGTTAAAGCAAAACACTGCGTGCTCGTCATCGAGCGGTTTGACAGTCGACGAGAATGTGACGGTGCCACCGCGCTTGTTGTACTTGATGCTGTTGTCGAGCAGGTTGACGAGGATTTGTCGAATATGGGTGGGGCTGCCGATCATGTATTGGTCGACAGCGTAGGGCTCGCTGGTGTCGAGCATTGTTATGCCACGATCAGATGCGCGGAGCTTGCACAGTACGAGCGCATCGTCGCACAGCTCTTTGAGGTTGAATGATTCGTGCTCGAGCGTCACTTTGCACTCCTCGATCCTGCCCATCTCGAGGATGTCGTTAATCAACGACAGTAGGTGGTTGGCGGCAACACGCGCCTTGGCGCGGCTTTCCCTGGCGACCTGCATGTCGCCTTCTTTCAATTCCTCAATTTCGATAAGGCCCAGCATGCCGTTGAGCGGTGTGCGGATATCGTGGCTCATGCGCGTGAGGAAAGCGGTTTTGGCGGCGTTGGCGGCGTCGGCTTTCTGGCGTTCTTTCTGCGCGCGATGAAGCGACCAGATAAGGACGACGATGCCGGCGAGCAATACGCAGATGATAACGGTCGCAACGGCGATGCGGTTGCGGTAGATAAACCGGAACGTGTCCGATTCTTGCGCGGAGTACGATGCAGGCGAATAGCTGCTTGCAGAGAGCGATTCGCCTGCATTGATGATGCCCTTATTAATGATTCCCAACAGCTCGGGTTTGCCGCGCGAAATCAAGCACGATAGTTGCGCCGTGTTGGTGAGTTCCTGTGTTTCGAAGTCCTCGATGTTGTGGGCGTCAAGGATGGTTTGCAGACGCGTGCTGGGGACAATGATGCAACTTGCCGTCCCCTTATTGAGGGCTTTGAGCGCCTCGTCGGCATTCGGAAATTCGGTTACCGTTGCATCGGGGAATAAGCTCTCGAGCTCAAAACGGTTGACGATCGCATTCGCTGTACAAGCGATATTCTTAAGGTCGCCGTCCAGGTTGTTGCTGCTGTGAATGGCGGTCAGGGAGACCGTTCCCATCGGGTTCGACTGGACGGCTCCCCCTTGCTCGGCAAGCCAGTAGTCGCGAAACAGCGGCAGCGCGACATCGATGGTTCCTTTGGAAAGGGCTTTGACCATTTGCTTGTTGCTCGAGACCGCGACTGTTTTAACCGTAATGCCAAACTTGTCGTGCAATGTCGTTGCAAGCGAGGCGAGCGACCCTTCCATCTCGCCGTCGTCGTTTTGCGTGCAGTAGGGAAGTTCGTTTTTAAGATAGCCGAGCGTAATGGTGTTGCCGTTTGCTTTGAGCCAGGAACGCTCGGGGCCAGTGAGTGATGATGAGCCGCTGTTTTGGGCCGAGTAGTTCGATTTGACTTCGTCGTTATAGCGCGGGTTGGTGCGGTTGATTGCCGCCATGGCCGAGTTGATGTCGTTCATCAGATCGGGGCGGCTTTTGGGGACGGCAAAATAGTAGTCGCTCGAGCCTACGTAGAACATGGGCGACGCGTCGGGCGACGAAATGGTGTCGTTCATGATAATGGCGTCGACCTCGCCGTCTGAAAGTGCCTCAAAGAGGGCGCTTCCGGTGTCGATTTCTTTATAAGTACAGGCGATGCCCTCGTTGGCGAGCCACTGCTGGCCGACGACGGTTTGCATAACGCCAGAATTGCAGCCGATGGTGAGGCCTTGAAGCGCTTGGGGGTCACCCTTGGTCAGATCGTCGCGATCGGGCCTGGCGTAGATGTAGTAGCGCTCGGTGCCCTCGGGGTTCGAGGAAAAGAGCAGCTTCTGCTCGCGCTCTGCCGAATACGAGATGTTGGGCATGAGGTCGATTTCGCCCGCCTCGAGCATGTCCAAAAGCTCGGTGAAAGTGCCAGGAACGTATTCGTATTGCCAACCCTTTGTGTAGTACGAGAGGGTCTGGAGGTACTCATAACCCCATCCCGAGAGGCGCTCGCCCGGCGTGCCTTCCTGGAAGCCTGCGTTGTTGACGAGCCAGCCGACGCGGACCGTCTTGACCTGCTGGTCGGAGTCGGCGGCAAAGGCCGGGGTGGGCATGACGGTGCTCAGTATGGCGAGCGCGGCAAGCGCGACGGCTAGGGTGCGATATAGAGCTAAGCGAAGGACGGCGGAAGGTTTCACATGCAATCCTATCGAGTCGAGACGGTACCGCATTAGGATACCAGCTCAGCTGGCCAGCTGCCGGACGCGCCGCTAAGTGGTCGCGCCCGGCACTGGCGACTAGTCATTGGGGACGTTCTTAAACGACTAGTCATCGGGGACGTTCTTGTTTGACTAGTCATTTAAGAACGTCCCCAATGACTACTTTCTGCCGGCACAAAAGGAACGTCCCCAAGTGCCGGATGTGGGACAATACCGAGCGAATGTGATTGGGCGTCTGGGAAAAGGGGTCGCGATGAACAAGTTGAGGACGCTTGCCGACCTGTCGCGCCGCGTGCGCGAATATCGCCGACGCCAGCGCTAGAGGGGGCTAAATGAATATCACGGTATACCTGGGCGCGAACGTCGGCAACGACCCGGCGTTTCTGCCCGCGGTGCAGGAGCTGGGCGACTGGATTGGCGCCAACGGCCACGCGCTGGTATACGGCGGGTCCAAGTCGGGGCTGATGGGCGCGCTCGCCGATAGCGTGCTCGAGGCAGGTGGACACGTGACGGGTGTTGAGCCGAGCTTTTTTATCGAGGCCGAGTTTCAACATGACGGTATCGACGATCTCATCGTGACGAGCGATATGGCCGAGCGCAAGGCCAAGATGATCGAGCTCGGCGATGCATTCATTGCCTTTCCCGGTGGGACGGGCACGCTCGAGGAGATCGCCGAGGTCATGTCTGCTGTGTCGTTGGGGCATCTGGGCGCACCATGCATCTTGTACAACCTGGATGGGTACTACAGCGACCTCAAGGCGCTACTCGGGCACATGATCGATAAGGGCTTATCGAGCCCGCAGCGCCAGATTGGCATTTACTTTGCCGACGATTTGCGCGAGATTGCCTCGATTATCAACGGATAAGTCTTGAGCCTGCCCCACTATGACTCCCAATGGTGCCGTTTGCGGCGCAGATGGTTGGCTCGTTCGGGCAACGCTCGCTCTACAATTAAACGTATCTATGTCGACTTTGACCGCGGGAGGACTCGATGGATAACCTTGCCAAGCCCACAAACCGCGCGCTGTTTTTGGTCAACGTTGCCGTGACCGGTGCGTTTGCGGGTGCTGCGGTCTGGTTGTTCTTCTTTGCGATGGAGCGCGGTATCGACTATCTATGGACCGAGATTCCGCACGCGCTGGGCGTCGCTTCGCCCGAGCTTGCCAGCGGTCCGTTCGGTTTTTTGCCGTACCCGTTTTTCGTCTGCCTGTTGGGCGGCCTGCTGATCGGTCTGTACGAAAAGATGACGGGCACCAAGACCGATGACCTCAACCAGGTGATGGCCAAGGTAAAGCGCGACGGCCGCTACCCGTACGACAACCTGGGCAAGCTTTCGCTTGCGGCGTTGCTGCCGCTGCTGTTTGGCGGAAGCATTGGACCAGAAGCCGGCCTGACCGGCGTCATCGCGGGTCTGTGCAGCTGGGTCGGCGACCGCATGCGCCGCTTTGGCGCCGAGTTTAGGGAGCTCACGCTGTTGGGCATCCAGGCCGCCCTGACGGCGCTCTTTACCGCGCCCGTCTTTGGCTTTGTGGCGCCGCTCGCCGGTAGCGCCGACGGCCAGGGCGCCAACGGCGATGGGGACTCAGCGTCCGACGAGATCACCATCAAGCTTCCCAAGGCGCAAAAGACCGTGGTCTACGGCATTGCGATTGCCGGCGGTCTGGGTACCTACCTGCTGCTCGGCCAGCTTATGGGCGGCGGCATGGGCATGCCCAGGTTCGAGGCCGCCGTGGTGGGCAACCTGGAGCTTACCTGGCTCATTCCTCTGTCGTTGATCGGAACAATCTGCGGCTGGCTGTACTTTGTTTCTGAGCACGCGAGCGAGGCGTTGGCCCACGCCATAGGGGAGCGCCCTGTCGTCAAAGCCATGCTGGCCGGTCTGGCGCTCGCCATCTGCGGCACGGTTTTGCCCTACACCATGTTTGCCGGCGAGACACAAGCCGATGTGCTCATGGAGACCTATATGACCATTCCCGCTGGTGTGCTTATTGCAACCGGTCTTGTCAAGGCCATGCTGACGCCCGCCCTCATCAACATGGGCTGGCGCGGCGGCCACTTCTTCCCGGTTATCTTCTCGGGCGTGAGCCTGGGCTACGGTCTTGCCGTCCTCACCGGCGCTGATCCGGTCTTTTGCGTCGCTGTCTGCACCGCCTCGACGATGGGTGCGGTCATGCGTCAGCCAGTCATGGTCGTGGGCCTGCTGCTCATGTGCTTCCCACTCAAGGGTATCGTCTGCATGATCATCGCCGCCGTTATCGCCGCCGGCATTCCGCTGCCCAAGCCGCTGCGCAAGTAACATGGTGGTGCGCGGCCAATACAGGCATTCCAGGCCCGGCGTGAGAATGTAGCGTCTGCTGGGCTGCTGTTCCAACAGTCATTAATAAAATATGCCAGATGACGGAGGTGGAACGGCGCAACAAACCACGGCCAGCGCCTAGATCTCGCTCGGCATCGGCGCTATTTCCAAATCGCGAGCGCCGCAGTGCCCAAGATGATGAGGGCGAGACCGATGGCGTTGCGTCGCGAGACTTTTTCGTTGAATGCCAGGCGCGCAAATAGTACCGATACGAGAATCGATAGTTTGTCGATCTGCACCACGACGCTCACCTGGCCTGCGGCGATGGCATAGTAATAGAGCAGCCACGATGCTCCGGTCGCGATGCCCGATGCCGCGAGAAATACGAGTTCGCAGCGGTCTACGTGCACGGCTTGGCCCATCTTGCCTTTAGCTGCCACGATTGCCCATGCCATAACCAGTACCACACAGGTACGGATTGCCGTGGTCAGGTTTGACTCGACGCCTTCGATGCCGATCTTGGCGAGGACGGAGGTGAGTGCTGCGAACACGGCGGCGCCGAGGGCGTAAGCGAGCCAGGTCCGGTCTTGCTGCTGCTCGGGTCCGGCAGACTGCTGCTTCTCGATCATTAAAAACGTGCCGAGGGTGATGACGGCGGTTCCCACGAGCTTAACCGCAAGGTTGCTCGTCTCACCAAAAAGCGCGATGGCGATCAGCGCGGCGAGCACGGTGCTCATCTTGTCAACCGGTACGACCTTATTTACGTCTCCGATGCTCAGCGCCTTAAAGTAACAGATCCACGAAGCTCCGGTAGCGAGTCCCGAGAGGATGAGAAAGAGCCAGGATCTGGGTTCGATGATGCCAATGGTTCCAATGGATCCAGAAATACCCGCCATTGCCCAGGCGAAAACGAGCACCACGCAGGTGCGAATGGCCGTCGCGACATCGGAGTCGGTCTGCTTGATGCCGCATTTGGCCAAGATGGATGTGATGCCGGCAAAGAATGCTGACGCAAATGCTGCGACGACCCACGACACGGGCGCGGTGCCTCCTTGGTTAATGGGTTTATCCTGCGAGTTTTATGGACATGAGGATACCGCCCCGCCATGAAGGTTTGATATGGCCGCGGCGAGACGGGGGTCATGTTGCGGGGAGCCATTTGGTTAAGGATCGAATTGAAGGTGAATGTTTTTCCGAGAAGTGAACGAGTCAATATGGACCCCTGGAGCATGCACACTTTTTTCGAATAAAACCGCTGGATTTCTAGGCAAAAAGCGCAGGAACTAAGCCCATAAAAATGTCGATGATACAGGGTACTGATTTTACTCGTTCACTTCTCGGAAAAACATTCACCCTCGATATGCTGTCGGCTTCTCTTTGGTTGCCAAGATCTAAACGGTACGCCGTGAAGGGTGGTAGCGACGTTGTTGCTGCTTCTCTTATCTAGTAAATGAGGTGGGGCGCCGCCCAAGTCCTTTAGCTGTCGATCACAGGTCGCGTGCCCGGTAGACCTTGGTGCTGATGGCACAGCTGACAACGCCAAGGACGACCGTTGCCAGCGCGACGGCACCACACAGGCAACCGAGGACGGCAAGATCGGGATTCGTCCCTGCAATCGACATGAGCTGGTTGCTGATGGGGTTGAATGAGTTTAGCGTGACCATGATAAGGCACATGAATAGGGCGTACAGACCAACGGATAGGCGTTGCGCCTTCATGTATTCAAATCGAAAGAACAGAGGCAGTACCAAAAACACCGCCATGAGGGAGAAAAGCATCGATATTGCCGAGGCGATTGCGGTCTCAAAGACGGTCTCTCCCGTGGAGGGGATACCCACGCTGTTTAAGATCGGGATGGCGACGATACTCAACAGCACGGCCGCGCACGCCATGATGACCGAGAAAATAGTGATGCACAGGTAGCGTGCGCTGACGATGTCTTTGCGTGAGATGGGCAGCGTTGCCCGATAGCGCTCCCATCCGTTTTGGTTGTCGAGCCCGGCCAGCGACGTCATGGCCATGATAGGCGACATGGCACTGATCGCGAAGGCGCCGGCGGCGCTCATGTCGGAATCACCATTCGATGCCCTGACGGCGGTCAGCACGACGAAGATGAACAGGCCGACACCTGCGATGCTCGGGACGAGCGTGCGAACGATGGGAAGCTCGGACATAATGGCGCGTTTCATTTCAAAGCCCCTTTCAGCATGAAGCGAAGATAGTCATCAATGGTTGCCCGATCGCAGGGAATCTCGGGGAAGGCCTCGAGCACTTCGCGGTGGTTGGGCACGAGCACGTCCACGCTGTAGGCGTGGCGGGCGGCGCGGGTGCCTTCGACGCAAGCCATGAGCTCGGCGGCCTGTGCCTGGGTGCAGTGGGCGATGCCGGCGCGGTCGGTAATGTCCTCGCGTGGCAGGTCAAACACAATCGAGCCGTTATCGATGCAGATGACGCGGTCGGCAGCACGATCGAGATCAGACGTAATGTGGCTCGAGAGCAGCACGCTGCGCTGGCCGTCGGCGACAAAGGCGAGCAGCTCATCGAGCAGTTCCTCGCGTGCCATGGGATCGAGGCCCGCGGTGCCTTCGTCCAAAACGAGCAGCTTGGCATTGTGGCTGAGCGCGCAGGCGAGCTGCAGCTTCATACCCATGCCGCGGGAGAGGTCCTTGACCTTTGTCTTGGGATCGAGGCCAAATCGGTTGATGAATCCGGCGAACGTTTCGCGGTCCCACGTGGGGTACGCCGGGCCTACGAGCGCCTCGATCTGGCCGACCTTGAGCGTGGAGGGGAAGGGGCATGTGTCCAGCACGAGGCCGATGCGAGAGCGCAGGTGGCGTTGCGACTCATCGGGCGCGTCGGTGCCACAGCGCTGCCCAAACAGGTGCACCTCGCCGGCATCGAGCTTTATAAGCCCAAGCGTGGCGCGAATGGTCGTCGTCTTGCCGGCGCCGTTTGCGCCCACAAAGCCAACAATTTGGCCGGGCTCCACGGCCAACGAGACGCCACGTAGCGAAAAGCGGTCGCTCACGCGGCGTGAGATGCTTTTGAGTTCTAGCAAGTTTTGCATGGCATAGCCTTTCTTGCAGATGGTTACTGCATGGTTTCGGGGGCTACCAGGTCGAGCATCTCGTGCAGTTTATCGCGCGTGACGCCCACGGCTTCGGCTTGCGTTGCTGCCTGTGCGAGCAGCTCTTCGATATGGCAGAGCTGATTTTCGCGCAAGAGTTCTTGGTTGCCCTCGGCGACAAAACAGCCCTTGCCCTGCACAGTGCAGATAAAGCCGAGTTGCTCCAGGTCGGCGTAGGCGCGCTTGGTGGTGATGACACTCACGCCAAGATCGCTCGCGAGTGCACGGATGCTGGGGAGTTTGGCTCCCGCAGCAAGCGTGCCCGAAAGGATCTGAGCTTTGACCTGCGAAGTTATCTGCTCGTAGATGGGCTTGTCGCTCGAATTGGATAGGATGATGTCCACAGCGGCTCCTTAGCTGATGGGCTACACGTGTATATAACCGGTAAGCACAGTATATACACACTATGTACAGTTGAGCAAGAGGAAATTACGGGGCTGTCCGTCCCTCTACTCATTCATCTCAATCTGTAACAGTAAGACCCGTTTTGGATGACTAACTGTTACAGATTGAGATCTTTCTGAGACGTCCGACCGTTTGTCTCAATTTGTAACATCTGGAGTTGTTTTTGGCAGCTAACTGTTACAGATTGAGATTTTGTCGACAGGTCCATTCATTTGTCTTGATCTGTAACATCTAGATCCGTTTTTGCTGGCTAACTGTTACAGATCAAGATATTGGCTGCCCGCCCTGTGCGTTCATCTCAATCTGTAACATCTGGAGGTCAAAAACCCTTCTAGGTGTTACAGATTGAGACAAACCGTCGCGGAACACCGCTGACATTCCACCGTCCGAGTCCCAACTGATGAATTTGTCCTGATAGGTGCCCTATGGCGGGATTTCGCGGCTACAATAGTACGGTTTCAACGACGTAATGCACTCAATGCAAGAAAGGATCCGCATGGCAAGCCTGTCGGATGAAATCTCGTCGCGCCGCACATTCGCGATCATCAGCCACCCGGATGCCGGTAAGACCACACTTACCGAGAAGCTGCTGCTCTATACCGGCAGCATCCAGACCGCCGGTTCGGTCAAGGGCAAGAGCTCGGCCAAGCATGCCGTCTCGGACTGGATGGACATCGAGAAGGAGCGCGGTATTTCCGTTACCTCCTCGGTACTGCAGTTCACCTATAACGGCGCCTGCGTCAACATCCTCGATACTCCCGGCCACCAGGACTTCTCGGAGGACACCTACCGTACCCTTATGGCCGCCGACGCCGCGGTCATGGTCATCGACGGCGCCAAGGGCGTCGAGGCCCAGACCAAAAAGCTCTTTAAGGTCTGTACGCTGCGCCATATTCCCATCTTCACCTTTGTGAACAAGCTCGACCACGAGGCTCGCGACCCCTTTGAGCTCATGGAAGAGATCGAGAACGTTCTGGGTATCAATACGTATCCCATGAACTGGCCGATCGGCAGTGGCCGCAACTTCCGTGGCGTGTTCGATCGTCAGACCCGTCGCGTCATTGCCTTTGAGGGCGACGGCCACGCCAACGCCACCAAGAAGGTCGCCGAGGTCGAGGCCGAGCTAGGCGATCCGGCCATGGATGAGCTTATTGGCGAGGAGAACCATAAGAACCTGATGGACGACATCGAGCTGCTCGATGGCGCCGGCGACGAGCTCGACTTGGATGCCGTGGCGTGCGGCAAGCTGAGCCCGGCGTTCTTTGGCTCGGCGCTCACCAACTTTGGTGTGGAGCCCTTCCTTAAGGAATTCCTGCGCCTTGCCCCGACGCCGCGCGCCTACACCGATACGCTCACCAGCGAACCGGTCGCGCCCGCCGAGAACGACTTTAGCGGCTTTGTCTTTAAGATCCAGGCCAACATGGACAAGAACCACCGTGACCGCATTGCCTTTGTGCGCATTTGCTCGGGCAAGTTCGAGCGCGGCATGGATGCCTTCCATATGCAGGGCAACCGCAAGCTCAAGCTGGCTACGGGCACCTCGATGATGGCCGACGACCGCGCCATCGTGGACGAGGCGTACGCTGGCGATATCGTGGGCCTGTTCGATCCGGGTATCTTTAGCATCGGCGACACCGTGTGCTCCGGTAAGCGCCACGTGCAGTATCCGCAGATCCCGACGTTCGCCCCCGAGATGTTCGCCCGCATCACGCAGGTCGACACGCTCAAGCGCAAGCAGTTCGTCAAGGGCATGGAGGAGCTTGCCCAGGAGGGCGCCATCCAGATCTTCCGCGAGCTGGGTGCCGGCATGGAAAGCGTCATTGTGGGCGTGGTCGGCGTGCTGCAGTTTGAGGTGCTCGAGCGCCGCCTCAAGGCCGAGTACCGTGTTGAGGTTCGTCGCCAGCCACTGCCCTATACGGACATCCGCTGGATCCAGAACGACCCCGACACCATCGATATCCCGGGCCTTTCGCTCACGCGCGATACCCTGCGCGTCGAGGACATGCGCGGCGGTAAGCTGCTGCTGTTCACGAGCCCGTGGAACGTGGACTGGGCAACCGACCACAACCCCGACCTTGTCCTGTCGGAGTTTGGCAACGTAACGTTTTAGTGCGCCGGCGCGGTGGTCCTGCGGGGCTGCCGCGCCGTTTGCTTGCCTGCCGCCGCGTGAGCGGCTATCATACCCACCGTCGCCTCAAGACCGTGGCGGCCGAGCAGTTCGGGTCCGATATCCTGCTCGTTAAACCTAAAACCAAAGGAGTACATAATGATCAAGAAGGTCATGGAGGACTACAAGGTCCTGTTGCGGAGCATTCCCGCGGCAACGGTTTCGCTGTTTTTCGTGAGCGTCATCATGATGAACCTGCTGGCCAACAAAGAGCTCATCAGCCTGCCGTATCTGGCACTCGATTGCGGCTTTGTGGTGAGCTGGGTTTCGTTTTTGTGCCAGGACATGATCTGCAAGCGCTTTGGCGCCAAGGCATCCATCAAAATCTCTATCCTCGCGCTGGCGGTCAACCTGGCCGTAAGCCTGTGCTTTTGGCTGTGCTCGCTCACGCCCGGCATGTGGGGCGCCTACTATGACACGGGCATGATCGAGGTCAACACCGCCCTTAACGCCACCATCGGCGGCACCTGGTACGTGGTGTTGGGCTCTTCGCTGGCAATGCTCGTTTCTGCCGTGGTGAACTCCACGCTCAACCAGTCGCTCGGCCGTATGCTCAAAAAGAATAACTTTGCGAGCTTTGCCTTCCGTTCCTATGTGTCCACGGGTGTTGGCCAGTTTATCGACAACCTGGTCTTTGCCATTGTGGTGAGCCACACGTTCTTTGGCTGGACCTGGGTGCAGGTTCTTATGTGCTCGCTGACGGGTGCCGTCGCCGAGCTGCTGTGCGAGGTCTTCCTGAGCCCCGTGGGCTACAAGGTCGTGCGCGGCTGGGAGCGCGAGAATGTGGGTGCTGAGTACCTCGAGCGCCACGCAACCGCCTAAGGAGCAGATATGCGGGTTTTGATCACGGGCGCTTCGGGCGGCATCGGGGCCGCGTGCGTGCAACGCTTTTTGGACGACGGCCACGAAGTCGTGGGCTTTGATCTGCTGCCGGCGGCGATCGAACACGAGCGCTACCGCCATCTGATCGTTGATGTCCGCGAGCCGGACTCGTTTCCAGTTAACCTTGAACCCCAGGTAATCGTAAACGTCGCCGGTACACAGGATTCGGCCGACGACATTGCCGCCAACCTGCGTGGCACCATCAGCGTGACCGAGCGCTATGCCTTTGTGGGGGAGGGGCTTGCCGCCAAGCCGGCGCCGGCCATTACATCCGTGGTCAATGTGGGGTCGGCGAGCGGGCATACGGGATCGGAGTTTCCCGCCTATGCCGCCAGCAAGGGCGGCGTTATCGCCTACACCAAGAACCTTGCAAACCGCCTGGCGCCGCAGGCCATCGCCAACAGCGTGGACCCGGGCGGCGTTATCACGCCGCTCAACCGTTGCGTGATGGAAGACGAACACCTGTGGAACCAGATTATGGAGCTCACGCCGCTTAAACGCTGGGCCACCGCCCAAGAGATCGCCGAGTGGATCTACTTTGTGGGCGTGACCAACCGGTTTATGACCGGGCAGAGCCTGCTGATCGATGGCGGAGAGGCCGGCCGCACACAGTTTATTTGGCCCGAATAGGAAACGCGCCCGATGGCAAGATCGCTGTCGGGCGCGTTTTTGATGTATCGATTTTTAGCCGAGGCAAGTCCAGTTGACGGGGGTCGAGCCGTACTGTTCGAGTAGCCGATTGGCTGCTGAGAAGGGGCGCGATCCCATAAAAGCGGGGAGTTCTGCCGTGGCGCGGTTTGCCGAAAGCGGCGAAGGGTGTGTGGAGGCCAGGCAGAACTTGCTGCTTTCCCTGTCCGCGCCGGTCGCGGCGAGCTTGCCCTCGACCATCTGCTGGGCAAAGCGGCCCCATGCCAAAAAGACGACCGGCTGGGGCAGCTGGCAGCAGCGCTGAATAACGTAGTCGGTGAGCGTGCTCCAGCCCAGCTTGGCGTGCGAGTTCGCGGCATGTTCGCGCACGGTGAGCGTCGTGTTGAGAAGCAGGACGCCCTGTTGTGCCCAGGGGGTTAGGTCTCCCGTGGCGGGAATGGGGCAGCCCAGATCGGCGTTGAGTTCCTTATAGATGTTGCGCAGGCTCGGCGGCAACTTGGTTTGCGTCGCAGGCACCGAGAAAGACAGACCCATGGCCTGGTTGGGTCCGTGATAGGGGTCTTGACCCAAGATGACTACCTTGACCAGGTCGGCCGGGGTGTAGGCGAGGGCATTGAGGATGTCGTCTTGTGCCGGGTAGATGGTCTGCTCGGCACGCAGGAGGGCGATGCGCTCGAGCAGCTGGTTCGTAGTGTCACGTACCGGCTGCGGCGCATCGCCCAACCAAGTTGCTATGTTGCGGTCGCGAGTTACAGCGTCCATAGAACTCCTTTAGGGCAGATGCTATGTTGGCATCTATTGTAAAGGCGTCCAGAGACCTTTATGCCACGGCTGCATGAGGAGTGGGCCTACGAGACGTGCTCGGGCGCTCCTGCCATACGAGCGTGCCCATGTGCGCGAAGGCGCGGAAGCTCGACGGTTGCCACCATGACGCCGGTGAGGATGAGGGCGGCGCCAAAGAAGGCGATGGGGCTCAGGACCTCGCCGACCAGGAAGAACGAGAAGACGGCGGAGCAGACCGGCTCGAGCGAGAAGGCGAAGCCGGTGGTCTCGGCAGGTACGTGGGGCTGCACGAGCGTCTGGGTGATAAAGCCGTAGGCAGAGCAGATGAGTGCAAGCGCAACGACAACGACGATCTCGTTCGGCGTGCTGGGAAGCGTGAAGCCGCCAAAGGTACATGCGGCGATGCCCGAGAACAAGCCACCGAAGCCCAGCTGCCAAACGCCCAGAGCCAGCGGATCGACTTCCTCGACAAAGCGCTTGGCTACGATAATGTGGCCGGCATAGATAAAGGCCGAGAGCAGCATGATGATCGCACCGGGATTCAGGCTGGTAAAGTCGGCGCCCGAGAGCAAAAGCATGCCGCAGGTGACAATGGCGGTGCCGATGAGCACCTTGCGCTCGGGGGCGCGACGCAGCAGGGCCGCGTTGGCAAACGGTACGATCACGACCGTCAGGCTCTGCAAAAAGCCGGCGGTGGAGGCAGAAGTGAGGCTGGAGCCCAGGCACATGCAGGTGAGCTCGGTTGCCATGATGGCGCCGATGATGGCGGAACGAATCATCACGTCGCGGTTGATGCGCAGCGCGTGCTTGTGGAAGAGCAGCAGACAAGCTACAAAGGCGATGATGCAGCGCAGCGCGACGATGCTCGTGGCATTCATGCTGTCCATGCCGATCTTCATGAGGGGGTACGAAAAGCCCCATGCGACGGGAACGGAAAATGAGAGCGCGATTGCTTTTTTGCGATCCATGGGACTCCTTTTGTTACAGAACGGTTTCGCAAAAAGGATTCTGCTCCCAGATATGGATGTAGTAAAGCGAATGTATCTTCAGTATGATTAAGAAATACTAATGTTGGAAGAAAAAGCCCTGGCAAAACGTTTTACGGCTACATCGATGTGGAGGCACGATGGCATCGCGGTATCAGATTGTATGTATGGTGGTCGATTGCGGCAGCCTGAAACGTGCCGCCGACGAGCTGGGCTATACGCAAAGCGCGGTGAGCCAGGCCGTCAAGGCGCTCGAGCGCGAGCTGGGCACCACGATTATCGAGCGTGGCAAGCAGGGCGTCTCACTGACGCGCGACGGCAAACAGTATCTGCCGTATCTGCGCCAGATCGTTACGGCCGAGGCCGAGCTTGAGGGCAAGCGCCAGGAGTTGCTGGGGCTTTCGTCGACCGACATTCGCATTGCGACGTTTACCAACGTGAGTCGTACTGTGTTGCCGCGTGTGATCCGCGACTTTGGGGCCCTGCATCCGGGCGTGCGCTTTACCCTCAAGCAGGGCGATTACACGCGCAATGCCCAGTGGGTGCACGATGGCATGGTCGACTTTTGCTTTACAGCGCGTGGATTTACCGAGGGGCTCGAGAAACGCGTGGTCTATCACGACGAGCTGGTGGCGCTGTTGCCAGCCGTCCATCCACTGGCGGCAAAGGAAAAGGTGACGCTTGCCGACCTGGCGTCCGAACCGTTTGTGCTGCTGGATGAGGGCGAACAGAGTCTGGTGCTCGATGCGTTTGCCGCGCACGGGCTATCGCCGCATGTGACGAGTGAGGTCACCGATGACTACACCATTATGGCGATGGTGGAGGAGGGCCTCGGTGTGAGCATGCTCTACCGCCGTACCGTCGAGGGCATGCGGGCCGATATTTGTGTGCGCCCCATCGTGCATGCTCCCTCGCGTGACGTAGTGGCAGCCTGGCGCAGCTGGGACACCATGCCTATCGCCACGAGGCACTTTATCGACTATATGAGCTCACATATTGTCAATTAATGACTGGCATGGCGTTGAGTGCGGTGTTTAGCGGGCTGTCGCTTTGGCTTGGGCGGCGCGATAGGTGCGTGCCGGGTGGCAGAGTAGTACCGCCACGACCATAAAGAACGCCGTGGTGCCCAGGCTGATGGGGTAGACCATCATGATGTTCGCAAAGGTGCGGAAGTGCGGGAACACGCAGAATACCCAGTAGAAGCGGATGCCGCAGACGCAAATCATGGTGATGAGGGCGGGCATGAGCGAGATGCCAAAGCCGCGCAGATAACCGGACATGTTTTCGTAGAACATGCTAAAGGCGTACGCCGGGAAGATCGAACACACGCGGATATAGCCGATCGAGACGATGTTGGGATCGCTGTTGAACAACGCCAGGATCTCGCGCCCCAGACCGACGATGACGATAATCGTGGTGAGTGCAACGATGCCGCCTTCGACCAGGCAGACCTTGAGCGTCTTGGTGCAGCGGTCGATCTGGCGCGCGCCGTGGTTTTGTCCCACAAAGGTGGTGCAAGCCTGGCTAAAGCTGTTGAGCAGGTTGTAGCACACATACTCCAGGCTCATGGCAGCGCTGGATGCCGCCATGACCTCGGTGCCCAAGCTGTTGATGGCGGACTGGATGATGATGTTGGCGACGGCAAAGACGGCGCTTTGGATACCGGCGGGCAGGCCGATCTTAACGATGCGCTTGAGGGCGACGGGGTCGATAGCCAGATCGCGCAGGGTGACGCGGACGACGGAATCGGTCTTGAGCAGACGGATAAAGAGCGTGACGGCGCTGACGGTATAGGCGATGGCGGTGGCGATGGCGACACCTGCGACGCCCCAGTGGAGCACGGGGACAAAGATGAGGTCCAGGCCAATGTTGAGGACGGTGGACACGGCAAGCGCCTGCAGCGGCATGCGGGTGATGCCGACGGAGCGGAAGATCGCGGCCTCAAAGTTGTAGAGCAAGATCGAGGGCATGCTCAGCAAAAAGACGCGCAGGTAGAGCGAAGCGAGAGGCATGGTTTCGGCAGGAACGTTGAGCGCGGCGAGCATGGGCTCGGCAAAGATCTCGCCCAGCGCGATGACGACAAAGCCCACGAGCGCCATTAAAATCGAGGTATGGACGGCGCGTTTGACCATGTTCTGATCGTTGCGACCGATAGCGTTGGCGATGACCACGTTGGAGCCAAGCGACATGCCAATAAAAAGGTTGAGCATAAGACTGGTAAGCGGAACATTGGAGCCGACCGCCGCCATGGCGAGGGTTCCCTGGTCGCCCGAGAAGTTACCGATGATGACCGTGGCGATGAGGTTCGACAGCTGCTCCAAGATGCTCGTGGCGGCCACGGGGAAGGCGAACAGGGGAATATTGCGCCATAGCGAGCCGGTGGTCATGTCAATGTGCTTAGATGCGGTGTCTGTCATACGCTCTCAATCTCTAATATGCTCTTTCGTGCTTATTTGCGCAGACGATGATACTCCTAATGCAGCCAGCCGGCACTTAGGGACGTTCCTTTTAATATGAGCAGGACATTGTCAAGAGGCAAAATCGGGCCTGGCCCCAACGATATGGGGTCAGGCCCTCTCCCTATATCAACCCGTCCGCGGCGACCTCGGCGTGTCTTACCGACGCTCGTCTTTGCAGTTTAATATCCGCCCGTGGCGATCTCTCGCTGGGCAATCCGTTGCTACGGCTGAGGCTTCTACGTCGAACCGACAGTCTGTGCACGCGTGTGGCGCCCTGGGCGCTCGCAGAAAAGGGACCTGAGGTTCGCCTCAACGGCTTCGGATCGAACCGCTTCCGGGGTGACTGGCTTATGTGCGGGGGACCGCCCCCTACGCCTCCTCGGCCATGAGGCCGACCGCCCACACCCAGCAGGCGAGCTCGCGCGCCGTGGCGACGTTCGCCTTGTTGCCGTGGACCCCGCGCGCGAGCAGCGCCTCCCGCCTCTCGACCAGCCTCCGCACGCCCTTGGCGGCATGCCTCCGGGCGCCCCGGTCCGGGGCCTGGCCCTTGGCGAGGTCCTTCGGCCGCCCCGAGCACGTCAGGTAGTGCCACGCGGCCTCGACCAGCGTCTTCCTCAGGTGCTTGTTGCCGGCCTTGGTGATCGCGCCCCTGCGGTCGCTCTCCCCGCTGGAGTGCTCGGAGGGCGTCAGGCCGACCCACGCGGCGAACGAGCGGGCGTTCCTGAACCTGGAGAACTCGCCGGCCTCGAACACGAGGTCGGCGGCGGAAGCGGTGTCGACGCCCTTGAGGCAGCGCAGGGAGTCGACCCTCTTCCGCCACCTGGGCTTGCGGGCCTCGGCCTCGACGAGCCCCTCGAGCCTCGCCTTCTCCTCCGCCGCCCGCCTGACCGCGTCGACGTAGTAGGCGAGCGCGTCGTTGTCGGCCCCCTCCGCGAACCTAATCGACTCGATCCAGGACCAGTGCGCCCGGGTCCAGTTGCCCTTCCTGCGGCCGGTGGGCGTCCTCTCGTCGAAGACGAGCCCGTGCCTTAGCAGGAACTTGGAGAGCCGCTGCTTCGAGCGCGAGAGGTCGTCCCTCGCGTCCTCGAGCGCCCTGGTCAGGTCGCGGGCGGCCTCGCACTCGTCGTCGGGGACCCACACCTCGACCACGTTGCCGACCGACAGCATGCGGGCGAGGAGCTCGGCGTCGTTGCGGTCGTTCTTCCTGCGCCTGTCCGCGCTGGGCTTGATCATCTTCGAGACGGCGCCGACCACGCAGTCGACCCCCAGGCCGGAGAGCCTCTTCTGCAGGTCGAAGCCCGTGACCCCGGACTCGTACACGCACCTGGCCCCGGGGTCCACGGAGCGGACCCACTCCGCGACGGCGCCGGCGTCGTAGCCGAAGGTCGCGCAGCGCACCTCCCCGGTCATGACGTCGAGGGAGACGGCCTTTATCGAGCGGGCGTGGACGTCGAGGCCGACGAAGGTGGTAGTATCGAGCATGGGAGCCCCTTCCATGAATGCGGCGTGGCCGCCGCGGCTGAATTAGACACTCACCATTGTCGGCCTAATCCGCGGTCTTTCATGCAGCAGGGGCTCTCAATGTTTTATGTCCTGCTCATATCGTCTCTGTCGGCAGCTGGGGACACTCCTTGTCTCTTCTATGACTAGGTGGGGAAGGCGTGCGACAATGGTGGGCGTTGTGTTGTCCGCGCTAAGGAGTTGCCATGTTGTTGTGTCCCGTTTGCCATGAGCCGTTGGTGGACGATGAGCGCGGTGCTGCATGCGCGGGCGGACATCGGTTTGACCGTGCGCGCGAGGGCTATCTGTATCTGCTGCGCTCGTCCAAGAGCGGCGACTCCATGGGCGATCCCAAGTCGCAGGCGCGCAGCCGTCGTGACTTTCTAAACCGCGGCTACTATGCGCCGTTGCGTGATGCGATGGTCGAGCTGGTGCGCGATCGGGTGTCTGGGCATGCGGCGTCTGCGGGCGGTCCCATGACCTTGCTCGATATCTGCTGTGGCGAGGGCTACTACACCAGCGCCATGGGTGCGGTGCCGGGCGTGGATGCTTACGGATTCGACTTGGGCAAAGAGATGGTGCGCCTGGCTGCCAAGCGCGGCGATGCGACCTACTTCGTGGCCAACATGAAGGACATCCCCGTGGCCGATGGCACCTTCGATATGGTGACCGAGCTCTTTGCCCCCTTTAACGAGCGCGAGTTTGCCCGCGTGCTGGCGCCCGAGGGCTCGCTCTACACCGTGGTGCCGGGTGCTCGGCATCTGTTTGGGCTCAAGGAGGTGCTCTACGACACGCCATATCTCAACGATGAGAAGCTGCCGAAGACGACCGAGCTGGAGTTGGTGGGAACGCAACGGGTGTCTGCGAACATTACGCTCCAGATGCAGGCCGATATCGAGGCGGTGTTCCAGATGACGCCGTACTACTACCGCACGCGCCCTGCCGACAAAGAGCGCCTGGCAAACCTGGACACCCTTCAGACCGATATCGACTTCATCATTGCCGAGTACCGTCACAGCTAACAACCTGCCAAAAAGGGACAGGTTTATTTTGGCAGGTTTTATCTGGGCAAACGTAAAGGGCCGACCGCGGAGATGCGCGATCGGCCCTTTTTAGTTGCTTGGCTACAAAGGTTATGAGAAGCGAGCGCTTACAGGCGGTCCTTGTTCTCGGCCTTAATGTCGTGTGCCTGCTGAATAAAGAACAGGTCGTACACCACGATGACAAAGGCGCCAAAGTTGATGGCGTCGCCGCCAAACGCGGGAAGCGTGAGCACGGCCTGCGCAATCGTGGCGATTGCGGCGACGATGCCGAGCTTAAACGCACCATCCACCTGCGAAGGCTTGTTGGCGCCCTTGATGCCCGCAACACCTGCGGCAAGATCGACAAGACCCTTGATGACAAGTACGGCCGCGGCGAGCATGGCGTTCGACCCGTACGTGGAATCGAGGCTGCCCTTGGCGATGCCGACGCCGGCGATGACGAGGCTGGCGATGCCCAAAACAAAGTAAATGAGGGCAAGGACTTTGAGTGTCTTGCGAGTGTAGCTCATGGCTGGTCCTTTCGAAGTGGACATGACGTATTTGATGCGCACGCAAAACGCATGTCGCGAAGCATATTGTAATTCAACAAGGCGCTGCATACGTTCATCCAATAGTTGAACGCTCCGTTCGCGACGGGGCTGGCACTTGCGTTGTGCTAGGTTTTTGTTTAACTGGATCATACTGTGCATTTATTTGAGGTGAATGGTGAATATCAAGCAGGTCGGCTATTTTGTCGCCGTATTTGAGACGAAGAGTTTTACCGCCGCGGCACACCAGCGCAACGTGACCGTCCAGGCCATTTCCAAGTCAATTAGCGAGCTCGAGCAGTTGTTTAACGTTCAGTTTTTTGAGCGTGGAAATAGTGGCGTAAAGCCGACTCGGGCCGCCCGTAGCTTTTATGCCAAGGCTCGCAACGCCGTCGAGGCGTATCGTGAGGTTGAAAACTTTGATCCGTTTGGATGCGACCTGACCGTCCCGTCGGCCTCTGGGGCGCAAGCGATGCCGGAACTCTCGATTGGCCTGTGCGTTCCCGCACTCGATAACGACGATAAGCTATATAAGGGGTTGTCTGCGCTTATCATGCGTGGTGCCCGCGTGCGCGTGAAGTTTTGTACCGTGCATCCCGGGATCGCTCAGCAGGAGCTCGAGCAGGGCGACCTCGACGCCTTGCTTACGGTGGGCACATATGACAATACCAATGATGATTGCGAGCAGCTGGGAACCCTGCCCACGGGTATTGTCGTCGCCGCCGGCCATCCGTTCGCTAAGAGGCCTTTTGTGACTGTGGCTGATTTGAGCTCATATCCGGCAGGGCAGTCGGCTGCGTTTGATAACTTTAATAATTCGATTTTTTGGCAGTACGAAAGCCGCGGTGTCCTTGGTGAGACGCGCATTATCGATGGCCCCGCTCAATTTGGGTCGTTTTTGGTGGCAGAGCACGGCTTTTTCTTAAATGCGATTCTTCCCGTTCCCGGTCAGATTGCTAGCGGGTTTGAGGTTGTCCCCATTGCGGGTAAAGGGGCCCTGACAGTTCCGGTGTGCCTAGTTTCCCTTAAAGATGAAAAACCCCAAGCTTATCATGTCGTAGAAAACTACTTGATTCGCATGGTGGGTTGCGCCAACGGGTCCGCCGCTCGCTAGCACATCCGTCGATGCGCTCGCCGCTGTCGGCTTTGCTGCCTGACGACATACTGTCGATTGTGCCGTGTGTCGCAATCGAATGAACGCAAAGGCCATTCATAGCAGACCGCCCTCCGTTTCTCGTCTGTCTGAGAAACGGAGGGCGGTTTTTATGCGTGGCGCTTTGTACAGTTGAGCCCGATGCCTAGCTCAGGCGCTCCTGGCTTTCCTTTTTAACGCGGTTGGCGAAAACGAAGTACACGGCACTTACGACCACGGCGGTGACATCGGTGGCGCTGGTGCCGACTCCGCCCAAGAAGGGCTCGGAGAGCAGCAGGCTCACAACGGCGCATGCTAGGCAAATGATAGCCCAGACCCAAACGATGCCAATCTTGCTGGGGTTATTTGAGGCACGGATGCCCAACACGGCGGCGATGATTTCGACGATGCCCATCACGATGACGACAACGCTGTAAACCGAGAGGTCGCCGCTGGCGTCGCCCGAAGCCGACGTGAGCGCCAACGCGCCTGCAGCGATGCTGAAAACACCTCCCAATAAATAGACGATGGACATGACCTTTAGGACTTTACGGTTGTTGCTCATGTTCAGTTCCTTTCCCTTGAGCCGTTATGGCACCGTGCACGTATTGCCTGGCGCCATGAATTACTGATTGAGGGGTTCGTTGCCCAGATCTTGCGAGGCGAGTTCCTGTTCTTCGTTAAACTCGTCCGCTTCGGCGAGTTCCTCGGCGGTAGCTGCCTTTGGAGCGGACTCAACGGCATCGCAATGATCGAAAACGAGTTGATAGGGGGCGATGTCACGGCGGGACAGCATAAGCTTTACCTCGCGGCGCAAAGAGCGCATGACGCTGCCGCGGTCTGTCTCCTTGCAGGTGGCGACAACGCGAATGGTCATAGCGGTGCTGCTAAGGTCGACCACGCCCTTGTAGAAGGGGCCTTCGATAATGGCGGGAACGCGGTCATGCACGCTTTTGAGCTCGTCTTTAAGCACCTTTTCGACATAGGGTAGAGATTCCCCCACCGGTATGGTGATGTCTATGCTGGCGTAAGAATTAAGTTTGGTCATGTTGGTGACATTCGAAATCGAGCTATTGCGCAGCAGTAGAACATTGCCGTTGCCGTCATTGATCTTTGTGGTTCGCACGCCAATTTCCATAACGGTGCCGGTATTGCCGCCAACCGAGATGACGTCTCCAACGCGGAACTCGCCTTCAAAGATAATAAAGAGCCCGCACAAGATATCCGTGATGAGGTCTTTGGCTCCAAAGGAGACCGCGAGTGTAATGATGCCTGCCGAGGCCAAAAGCGTTGCGGTGTCGACACCCAAAACGCCTAGGCACCAATAGAGCATGGCGATGAGGGTTCCGTATTTTGTCAGGCTCGAGAGAAGTCGGCATATCGTCTCGCCGCGCGCGCCAAGCACGTTGGACAACATGCGAAGAAGCGACTGTGCGATTGCGCACACTGTGAGCGCCACACAGGCGTACATGATTGAAGCGGTGAGCGCGAATATGTTGAGACCGTGCTGCCAGTCGTTACCCAGTATGTAGGTGAATACCGAACGCGGGCCAAATAGAGTGTCTTTAAACAAGACGGCCAAAAAGACGATAAACACTCCGATACCGGTAAACCATCTAAGGACCGTGCCGAGTTTTTGCTCGGGGGTTTTGTCTTCCCATTTAAAGGAAATGTTGAGCCATCGGCCAATGGCACTTTCGCTGTGCTTGATACGGCCGTCGGATGTCGTGACTGTGATGTTGTGCCGTCTTGCCGTGAAATCGTTTTCGCGCTTCGAACGTTTTTCTTCGACTCTTATAGTGTCGAGCGTCAGCAGAGGGTAGATGAGGACAAAGCATATAGCGGCGATGATTCCGGTTGCGATGGTGAGCGGAACGCGCTGGTGCATAAAAGAGTCTTCGGGTGCCGCGACGTAAACGTAGTAGTCGTCAGTCTCTAGGCAGGAGGCGTAGAGTTTCTGGTTGTCGATGTAAATGAAATCGCTAAAGCCGTCTGCAAGGTGCTCGTCAGCCAGTCCTATTTCGGACGCCTTTTTCCCCATAAGAAGATTGTTGGGATGATATGCAACGGTGCCGTCTTTTTTCTCGATTGCAAAGGCGAAGCCTCCGGCGCCCGCCTTGATGCCGTCGAGCACCACGCCGATCTTGGTGCTCTTGAGCATTTCTTCTAAGCGCATAGGGCGCACGGCAATCTGAGCGATTCCGTCTGCAATGCCATCTTGATCGTAGAGTGCGACGCCGATGTACTGATATGTCTCGCCAGTGGTTCTGTTGATAGAGAGGGGCTGTATATACTCATCCTTGCCGCCCAAAAGCGAGCGGAACTCGTAGGAGGAGTCGCCGTACTTGGTCGAAAGACTATAGGATCGTTGTGACGTGCTCGAGCTCGTCATATTGCCGTCGCCGTCGTAGAGGTAAATTGACTCGACGCCAAGCGTTTCTGCCAAGCTGTGCAGATCGGCTCGCGTGGCGAGCTCTGGATTGTGCTCAACGATGTAGGCGATAATATGGCAGGTAGTGGCGTAGTGGTCACTATATTGCCTCGTAAGTTCATCCTCGCGCATTGCATTGTTTTTGAGCGTTTGATCAATCTGCTCTACGCGCTCTCGATTGACCGTCGCTTGGCTCGAAAGGGCAAAGAGCGTTTGCATATAGAAGGTTACCGCCAGGAGCAAGACGAGTCCTGCAACGGACAAGGCTGTTGCGCGCCTGCCCACGGCGGGGTTAAACCTAAGGTTGCGACCGATCTTGACGTATTCGTGATCGCCTTGGTCGCTATGCTCGTCATCCGCAAGGACAAACAGGTCATAGAGCGCCACGGCGGCGACGATTGCGATGAAGGCAAAGAGGATGACGCCCACGGTGATGTTGCGTGCGGTGGCGGTGTCGCTTTCGGGAATGGCGAGAATGTAATAGGTGTCATCGACCAACTTGACGCGACAGTACAGGCTTGTGTTCTTGACGGAAGTGAAGAATGTTTTGCCGTCCTCAAGATTGCTAATATCGATGCCGTTGTCGAGTGCATCGGTACCTATCATGTTCTGGTCGGGATGGTAGGTGATCAGATGCGTTTTTGCCGATACGGCGAGGACAAATCCGTGGCTGCCGAGTGAGATGTTCTTGAGCATGCTCTCGGTCGATCCGGTGTCCTTGACAAGGGCGTGCAGCTCTCGGGGATTTTGTTCTACGATGGCCATGGCGTCGTCATCGATTTTGGCGGCATAGTATCGCATGAGCCAGTCTTGATCGGGAAGATCGACCTCAACCGGATCGGAGGGCTTGCCGGTCTCGAAGCACTGACGTAGCTGGTTGAAGCGGGCGCGGCTAAAATCGGCTTTGGTGTCAGCTGCCTTGGCGATGATAGAGCCGTCGCGTCGGGCGACGAGAACGTTATCGACCTTGAGCAGGTCCTTGAGTTCGGCCATTTTGACATCGGTCGCTTCGTAACCGGCATCGTTAGCCGCCATAAATGCGATGCTTGCGGCGCGCGTGCGATACAGGTCATCAAATGTTTGGGCGTTGTCTTTCGTTTCCGCCCGAGCCGTTTTAACGAGATCGGGGAGTTCGGCGGCAACGCGATCAAATTCCAGAGCGTATTCCTCTTGCGATAGACGCGTTTGCATCGAGGCGAGTAGGAGTCCCATCGCCAATGCGCAGACGGTTACGGCAACGGCAAGCGCCACAGACTTCTTTTTTAATCGCTTGGACATGGGTAGGCTCCCTTAGTTCCATTTATTGATGAGCTTATCGACTGTTTTGTCTTTGAGCATTGAGCGCACTTCGGCGGCAATCTTAGGCGAAAGCTCAGAGCCCTTCTTCGTTGCGACGGCATAACGCTGTGGGTTGATGCCAAAATCGGGCAGGACGGTGCGCTCGCCATCGAGATAGGTTTTGGCAATTGCGCCGTCCGTCGCCATGGCGTCGACGTCGCCGGCTTCCAATGCTTGGGAAAGCTCGGCGTAGCTCGCGTATTGGCTTAGATGCCATGTGTCGTAGTCGATGCTGCCGCTCTCGGCATCCTGTTGCCGGGGTATGCCGTCCGAAAGCCCCAGTTCCAAAAACTTCGCGGCAAGTTGAGGTGCGGCGTTCGTTCCGGCTACCGTGCCAATTGTTCCGCCTTCAAGCTGGGAAAAGGATTGAATGAGCGATGTGTTTTCGACAACAAGAATTACCGAATCGGTGTAATAGGCGGGAGAGAAGTCAAACAGCTTTTTGCGTTCGTCGCTTATCGAGTAGCAAGCAATCAGACAATCGACTTTTCCCGACGAGAGCATTTCTTCGCGCGTCTCGGGCGTTACGGTTATAAACGAACAGTCTCCATAACCGAGACGGTTTGCCAGCTCGTTGGCGAGGTCGATTTCGAATCCGTAGTACTTGCCGTTGTTGGGGTTACGTTCGCTAAACCCGACGATATCCGAGCGGACGCCTACACTCAGCTTGCCCTTGCCAGGCATGCCGGAATTGCCGTTTGAGCAGGCTGGTAGCAACATGGCTGCAAGTGCGGCTCCGGTTGCCGAGATTGCCAGCCGGCAGGCATTTCGGCGTGTGACTGAATGGTCCATTTGCATTCCTCACGACGATTGTTCAGTTCTTTAATGATATGGACGGGTAACTGTGGAATAGTCGTGAAGCGGCAGGTAAACAAAGGGTTGAGGCGGAGGATAAAATCTGTCGGCATCGGGCACTTTATTGCTAAATAGATGTCAGCATGCTGCGATGGGCGTTAGGTCCTGGACACCCTTCAGACCGATACCGACTTCATCATCGCCGAGTACCGCCACAGCTAACAACCTGCCAAAAAGGGACAGGTTTGTTTTGGCAGGTTTTATCTGGGCAAACGTAAAGGGCCGATCGCGCAGTAACGCGATCGGCCCTTTTTAGTTGCTTGATTGCAGGGGGCTGTGGGAGATGGGTGCCTACAGGCGATCCTTGTTCTCGGCCTTAACGGCGTGAGCCTGCTGAACAAAGAACGGCTCGTACACCACGATGACAAAGGTACCGGTGTTAACGACGCTGCCGCCGAGAGCGGGAAGGGTAAGCATGCGCCTGAAAGCGCTTGGGGCCTGCACGGTCCAACCTTTCAAAAAGGAAAGCTGGGCGTAAGTCAAATCGATGGCAGCTCATGTGCGGCGCTGCGATGATGAGGATGTAACAAGGAGTTGGTCTAAGGAGGAGCCATGATGTACGGAACAGGGCAGGCGCGCGAGCCGCAATCGTTGGGAAGGCGCATGAGCGATTCTGTGATCGCTGCCGTGTGCACGGGATTGATGGCGGTGCTTTGCATTGGGATGCTGTGGGCCATGTCGCATGTGGGACAATAGCGGACGATTGGGTGCCGACACATGCGGCGCTCACGTATCCGCTTTGCTTGCTAAGGAGTACCCATGGGCGTCGTCGATCCCTTTTCTGTTGCTCGGGCCGCGGGGCTTGAGCTGATTGGGAAGCCCGAGGGCCTCACGCTCACCGACGGCGCGATGGAGCTGCGTGCCGATTTTGGCCGCATGCTTCCACGGCTCAAGCAGGGCCGTCTGCAGCAAGAGCTGCTGGTGAAGGCCGCGCGCACAAAAGGCATCGAGCAGCCATGGGCGATTGACGCCACGGCAGGCTTTGGCGAGGATTCGCTGCTGCTGGCGGCAGCGGGCTTTACCGTCGATCTGTATGAACAGGATTGCGTGATCGCGGCACTGCTGCAGGATGCCTTGGACCGCGCGGCGGATGATTCGGCGCTTGCGGCTGCCGTGGCGCGCATGCGCTTACATGCGGGTGAGGACAGCATTGCCGGCCTTCGCCATACGGCTGAGCTGATTGATCGCGGTGAGCTCGCGGCTCCCGATGTGGTGTATCTGGACCCCATGTTTCCCGAGCGCACCAAGAGCGCGGCGGTCAAAAAGAAGTTCCAGCTCTTGCACCATTTGGAGCAGCCGTGTGCCGATGAGGAGGCGCTGGTCGAGGCTGCCCTTGCGCCGCGCCCGCGCAAGGTTGTTATCAAGCGGCCGATGAAGGGGCCGCTGCTTGCCGGCGTTAAGCCGAGCTATCAGCTTGCGGGCAAGGCTGTCCGCTACGATGTCTTGGTGCCGCCGCGCCCGTAGCTTGCGTGCGATGGCTGGCGCTCCGTCAGTGCCGTGCCGATGCAGTGCTTATTTCCAAGGATGCGACGTCAGGTGCCACCCGCCGCAGTATTCGCATTTGTAGCAGGCTAAACCGCGCCGTCCGCGGTTTTCGCAGTCGGCCATAACAGCCTCGGCCTCGGCGCGTGTGTCGTAACGGTTTTTACGCTCGCACGACTTGTAGCGCCAGGCTTCATCGCGCTCGGCGTCTAGTGCGTCGCAGCGCTCGTCTTCGCGTGCAAACAGGTCGCTCATATCGCCGCCCGTGGCAGCGCCCAAAAACTCGCTTTTGGCTTTTGACCAGGCGGCTCGCTTTTTGCTCCCCATCTGCTTCGCACCCTCTCCAAACGTTGGTATTATTGCTCAATCAAAGTGATACCAATAAACGTGAGGTCGCCGCGTGATGATCAGAAAAACCCTCGAGACCGACATTCCTGCCGTCATGGCCATCTATGATGCCGCCCGCGCCTATATGCGCGCACATGGCAACGCCACGCAGTGGCCCGAGGGCACGCCTTCGGCCGAGCAGCTGGCTGCCGATATTGCCGCTGGTGGCAGTTACGTGTGCGAAGTCGACGGCCGCGTGGTGGCGACGTTTGCCTTTTTACCGGGTCCGGACGAGTGCTATGACGTGATTGAGGACGGTCGGTGGCGCAGCGACACTCCGTACGCCGTGCTGCACCGCGTGGCGTCCGACGGCACCGTGCACGGTATCGCGGCCGCGATGTTTGCCTTTGCCAAGGATCGCGCCGACCATCTGCGCATTGACACGCACGCGGACAACCTGCCCATGCAGGGTGCGAGCATGAAAGCGGGGTTCGAGCGCGCCGGCGTCGTGTATGTGTCGGACGGCACGCCGCGCGTTGCGTTCGACTGGCTGCGCGAGGCATAAGAGCGGGGACGCGTATCAGCAATCCATATACATGAAAATGGCCCCGGGTGGGCCATTTTTGATCGCTGGGCTGTTAAGGGGAGGTGCCGGCTTTCGCAAGGCGCGAACCTACGAAAATCGCCGCGCGGCAACGCAGGGCGATGAGCTCGGTCGGGGGATAGGGCCCGCTTCGCCCGCCGGCCCGTAAATTGTATCATCCAGTGTGGAACGAGGATGCCCGTTGCCGCGTGCGATGGGCTTGCAATAAGGGGACCTTGATTGGCAACTTCATCCGAACACCTCCCATATTCATC
>NZ_QROZ01000012.1:0-44227 GCF_003475205.1 Collinsella sp. AF36-3AT
CCGGGGGCGGGAATCGCGCACTCCATATTTTGTTCACAAATGAATAGGTCCCTCAGTCACGTCACTGAGGTTATAACTGAAGCATCAGCTTCTGATATTGGCGGTGACCAGCTGGTTTATAGATGTTGAGGCATCGGTCATCTCTGGAGCGCCACTTTACTCCAAAAGCATCGGTTATTTGTTTCCCGTCGGTAAAAGGCAGGTTTTGTTCGCCAAGCGTTCCTATATATAGAAGTTCGGGTTCGAACCGTGCATCGGTAACAAAAAAGCGACCAGCCGGAGCCGATCGCTTTCTATTCTATGCTGGAGCATCCAGAGGGGTTCTTCCGAACTCATTTTCTCGCTGCCATTCATGCTTTCGAAGCATCTTTCTACAGCCCTCGTTGTCTATCCTCGTATCTCACAGGTCTTCCGGAAATTCACAAGCAGTCTTAGGGTCAATTTAGTTCTGCTTTCAGAGACTTGTTTGAGAGTTTTTAAAGACAGTTCAAAACAATAAGTGAGACACCATAAAGCAGAGCAAGATGAGCCGGATAGAAAATGTAGAAGAAATATTTGAGCTTCAGCCCTCGCTTGCCATTATAAAGATTGATAAGCAGCAACGAAACGACCGCGGCAGCAACATCAGGATTAAATATATTAGCTGTAGCAAACTCAAATCCGCCGCCAACTATATGGCATGACGAAAGGAGCACTGCGCATACTGCAGCAAAGAACATCTTGGCCTTGCTGTCGTGGAATAAATAGAATGCAGCCACAAGCAGAATGCCATACACACCGCCATCTAGTTTAGTGTATTCAGCTGCCAGTGCTGTCAAAACAATCAGAGCAGTTTCTGCGATGTACCTCTTCCATTTTGAAAGGCTTTGTATCTTTTCCAGAATTATCAAGAAGACCAAGCAAAGCAGGAGCTCACACATAACATTTTGTTGCCGAAGGTCAAATAGTTGCCCGGTTTGAACGAAATCGTATATGGGCTCCGCAATGATTGCGAAGACAAGCATATTTCGCAGGTACCTCTTTATGTCATGAGTATGCAAAAATCCCTCAACTATCAAAAAGCAAAATAAGGGAAATGCAATTCTGCCAAGAACATGAAGCACATCCGAAGCCTCGCTTAGAATCGCCCACTGTTCGTCTGATATCTGATTGTACGATGCGTGAGTCATGATTCCATTGGTCAGGACGATCCTGCTTACATGATCGAGAACCATCGAAATGGCCGCTATTATCTTTAATGTGCTGCCGCTAATTCCGTATCTATCTGTTTTCATTTCGTTTTCCTTTCTTTGGGTGGGCCGTCAGAGGTTCGGCCTGCTCTGCAGACGGCCGCTGCGGCGCTTCGCGCCTTGCGCGCTGCGCTGGCAAACGCTCACGCGTTTACTCAGCTCCGCGCCCTTTCGGGTTCGAACCCATGTCGCGGCAACAAAAAAGCGGCCGGCATCCGCCAGTCGCTTTTCTATTCTATGGTGGGCCGTCAGGGGTTCGAACCCTGGACCTTGGGATTAAAAGTCCCCTGCTCTGCCAGCTGAGCTAACGGCCCGCGGGTGGCATTGTACCACGGTCTGGGGCTATTCCCAACTCCATTGGCCGTTCTGGAAAATCACAACTTCACGTCCATCAGGCGTAATGCCCGTAATATCGATATCGTCCGTGCCGATCATAAAATCGACGTGCGTGCTCGAGACGTTAACGCCATGCTCCAGGAGCTCCTCCTTGGACATGTCATACCCACCCTCGATGCATTCGGGGAAACCGACACCCAGCGCGAGATGGCAGCTAGCGTTCTCATCATAGAGCGTGTCATAGAATAGAACGCCACTTTCACGGATCGGCGTGTTCTTGGAGATAAGCGCGACCTCACCCAGATGAGCGGCACCTTCATCGGTGTCAATAATGCTCGCAAGCGTCGCCTTACCCACGCGGGCATCGTAGTCCACTACGCGGCCCGCCTCGAACTTAATCCAAAAATCGTCAACCTTGTTACCGTGGTGAATGAGCGGCATAGCCGAATACACGATACCGTCGGCACGCATACGATCAGGCGAGGTGAAGACTTCCTCGGTGGGAATGTTGGGGAAGAAGGGGTGCCCATCGGGCGTCTTGCCCTTGCCGCCGGCCCACTCGTGACCTTTCGTCATGCCAATCGTCAGATCGGTTCCATTTGCCGAGGTGTAATGCAGGTAGTCGAAACGATTGTCGTTCAGGAAACGCAGGTTCTTTTCGAATGCGGCGTCATGGAGTTCCCAGTCGCTCTCCGGGTCCTGGCCATCGGCGCGAGCGGTATGCAGAATCGCATTCCACAGCTTATAGATTGCAACCTCATCGGCGTCTCCCGGGAACACCTCGCGCGCCCAGGCAACGACCGGAGCGCCGGCGATGCACCACGGATTGATGTTGTAATCCAGTCCACGGCGGAAAACTTTGCACTGCGTATTCCTCGCCTTGGATGCCGCGGCCGGCTTGGCTGGATCGATGCCCTTGAGGGCTGCAGGATCCGCACCCTCAATAAAGATAAAGCAGGCGCCATCCTGGGCCAGGGAATCCAACTGCAGGCGCTTCCACTCGGGCGTCTGCTCAAAATAGCTTTTATCGACATGCTCGTACGTAAGCCTTGTCACGGCGTCATCGGCCCAAATGACTGTCACGTGGCCAGCGCCGGCGGCATAAGCCTCCGCGACCACCACGCGGGCAAAAGGCGCGCACTCGACCGGAGACTGAACGACAACCTCCTGGCCGGGCTTGACGTTTACGCCCTTGCGGACAACCAGACGCGCATAGTTTTTAATCTTGGGCTCCAGGGCCTTCATGCCCTCCAGGGCTTCTTCGACCGTCAGGGCAGCTCGAATCATGTGCCACTCCATCTATCTATAGAACAGTAAAAAGGCGCGCCGCAAAAACGACGCGCCTTATATCTTAGCGATAAGTATGCATGCAAACGCTACTTCTTCTTGGAGTCCTTTTTGTCCTCCTCGGCAGCTGCGCGCTCGATAAGAGCGGTGAGCTTATTCTCGGACATGCCTTCGGCCTGCGCGCGGTACATGTTGCGCAAGGGACGAATACGAGCGAAGTCATAGATAAAGTCACCCAGGATGATGACATAGGACACAACGATGCCAACCATCTGAACAGGACTGGACACCGTGCCGCCGGGAACGAAGTAGAACGAAACCCAAATTGCCACGATGAACACCATGCCGATAGCGAGCACGGCCCACCAAATACGGCGGCGCTTGGTGTAGTCCTCATCCTGCTTGAGAAGGATATTCGACACCGTGTAGATGCGATCCTCGCGGGCGCGCTGCTTGGCCTTGCGGGCGCGCTTCTCCTCTTTAGAGAGGCCCTCGAGGTTCTCGCCCTTCTCGAGCTCTTTGCGGCGAGCTTTAGACGAAGCTGGCACGACGCGGACAGAGCTCGCTGCCTGACGGGCGGGCTTAGCAGATGCGGCGGACTTGCGCGCAACCCCGGTAACTTCGTGGGATTGCGTGCGCTTGTTCGTGGCGCTACGGGTACTCACTTATGCGTTCTCCTTCATACTTGTGAACTGGGAGCCCGTGATAATCTGGAAGGCCTCGCGATAGCGCTCGGACGTGCCATCGATGACCTCGGCGGGCAGGTGCGGGGTCTCCCCCGTCATATCCCAGTTGGCTTTGAGCCAATTGCGGACGAATTGTTTGTCGTAGCTGGGCTGAATCTTGCCCTCCTCGTAGCTGGCGGCAGGCCAGAAACGGCTGGAGTCGGGCGTGAGGCACTCGTCGATCAGCGTGACCTTGCCATCGATGACACCAAACTCAAACTTAGTGTCGGCGATGATGATGCCACGGGTCGCTGCATACTCGGCGGCAGCCTTGTAGATCTTGAGGGAAAGGTCGCGAATCTGCGTGGCGATGTCCTCGCCCACGATCTCGCAGCAACGCTCGAACGAGATGTTCTCGTCGTGGTCACCGATCTCGGCCTTCGTGGACGGCGTGAACAGCGGCTCGGGGAGCTTGGAGGCCTCGGTTAGACCCTCAGGCAGCTGGATGCCGCAGACGGTGCCGTTCTCGTCATAGGTCTTCTTGCCCGAACCGGTCAGATAGCCGCGGACGATGCACTCGATAGGAATCGTCTGGGCCTTCTTGACCAGCATGGCGCGGCCTGCGAGGTAGTCACGATACTCGGCAAACTCCTCGGGGAAATCCGCCGGGTCGATGGAAACGAGGTGGTTGGGAACGATGCCGGCAAACTTATCGAACCAGAATGCCGAGATGCGGTTGAGCACCTCTCCCTTAAACGGAATCTCGTCGGGAAGAATGAAGTCGAACGCAGAAATGCGGTCGGTGGCGACCATCAGCAGGTTTTCACCGGCATCGTAGATATCACGAACCTTGCCACGGGAATCCGGACGACGCTCCATCGTTGTCACGTGAGTCACTCCTTACCAAAATACGACAGTAATGCGGGTTCTTTCCCGCACGTTTTCGCAAACTCGGAGCGGCAGGGACGAAACCCCTCCTTCACCGAATAGCGAAAAGCTAGTGCTCCATTGTAGTAGATGCCGCGTCCGCCGTGTGCTCGCGAGGCAGATGAATCGTAAAAGTCGTACCCTTTCCAAGCTCCGACTCCACGGATATGTAGCCGTGATGGCGCTCGACGATCTGTTTAGTCACGGCGAGGCCCACGCCCAGACCGCCCGCCTCACGGGCACGGCTGGCATCGGCGCGCCAAAAACGGCCGAAGATGCGCGACAAGTCATCCTTGGCAATACCGATGCCGGTATCAGAAACGGCAATGCTGACGTGTTTGCGGTCACTGAGCACCGACACCACGACCCAACCGCCCTCGGGGGTGTAGCGCATGGCGTTGCTCATGAGATTGATGACGCATTGTGTGATCATGTCGGGATCGGCTTCGACGACATCGTCGTGACCTTGGGTCTCGTCAGCAAAGCGCAAGCGCAGATCGCGGTCGACAAACAGGCGCTCCTGGGCATTGACGATGGAACGCACGAAAGGAACCATGTCCACCGGCTCAAGGTTGAGCGGAGCCGTGCTGTTTTCCATGCGCGACAGGTCGAGCATCTGCTGCACCAGACGAGCCAGGCGACGCGTCTCGGAAGCAACAGTCTCCAAGTGCTCATCGTCGGTAGGATATACGCCATCCTGCATGGCCTCGACCGTTGCGAGCATGGCCATAAGCGGAGTACGAAGTTCGTGAGCCACGTCCGAGGTCAAACGTTTCTCGTGTTTCATATCCTTCTCGAGCGAAGTGGCCATCTCATCGAACGTCTCGCCCAGTTGATCGATCTCGTCATCGCCGCGCAAGCCCGTACGAGCAGACAGATCGCCATCGCGAATTTGCTTGGCCGTGCTGGTAATACGGTGAATCGGCTTGGTGAGCATGCGCGACACGAGTGATCCGATAACGACCGAAATGCAAACTGCAACAACCGCAGCAAGGGCCATGGCGTTAAAGGTCTTCTCCCTAAACGCAGAATCTGCCTTGGTGAGCAAGGCATCGGAGCCGATGGCCCACAGCTTTACTTGTCCGACATGCTCGCCGGAAGACGTTATGATTTCGACGTTTGCAACGCTATCGGAGCCGGTGGGAGCCGACGAGACCGGACTATGCGATGCTTTTTTCCCGCTCGAGCTGCTCGACGGCGATTCGTTCTCGCGCACATCGGCGGTCGCGCTTGCCGAAGGCCATGAGTCGTCATAAACGACAACGCCTTTCTTGTTGACGACCTGCATACCCAAATCGTCGGACACCAAACTCGATGTCGCGACCGTACGTAGCTCGCCCGCAGTCCAATTGCCGTTTTCCTCATACGACGTCGCAAGCTTTTCGGCAGCGGAATTTGCGATTTCGACGATATTGGAGCGCGTGTAATCCGAAAAGACCGTGCCCCACACAACAGAGACCACGCCCACCAGCACCAATACCGTCATGAGCGATGTCAGAGCAAAAGCAAGTGCCATGCGCGAGGGATAGCTCATCGTTGGCCGTGAATCGGAGCGAGGCGTGTTCCAACTAGCCTTGGAACACGCCTCGCTCTCCTGCTTGTGCTTTTGTCCGATTTCAAAGCGCGCAGGTGTCATATGTGATTTCCCTATTTCTCGTCCGACTTATCGGTCTTGGCCGGAGCCTCGAAGCGATAGCCGACACCGTGGACGGTGTAGAGCCACTTGGGCTTCTTGGGATCATCGCCCAGCTTGGCGCGAAGGTTCTTCACGTGGCTATCGATGGTGCGCTCATAGCCCTCAAAGTCGTAGCCGAGCACCTTCTCGACCAGCTCCATGCGGTTGTAGACGCGACCGGGGTGACGGGCAAGCGTGGTGAGCAGCTTAAACTCGGAAGCCGTCAGGTCGACTTCCTTGCCCTCGACCAAAATCTTGTGGCCCGAGATATCGATGACCAGATCGCCGAAGTCGAGTACCTCGACGGCTGGCTCGTCGGCCTGATGGGCACGGCGGAACAGAGCGCGAACGCGCGCGACAAGCTCGCGCGGCGAGAACGGCTTAATCAGATAGTCGTCGGCGCCGAGCTCAAGACCGATAATACGGTCCTCGATCTCGCCCTTGGCAGTCAGCATGATGATGGGGACATCCGAGGTATCGCGAATGGTGCGGCAAACGCGCTCGCCGGGGATCTTGGGGAGCATAAGGTCGAGCACGACCAGGTCAAACTGATGCTTCTCGAACTCCTCGATCGCGGACTGGCCGTCGCCGACACCCACAACCCAGTAGCTTTCGCGCTCGAGATAGGCAGCGACGGCGTCACGGATTGCCTTCTCATCCTCGACCAGCAGAATCTTTTTTGCATCTGAAGCCATAACACGGCCCCCCTGTCTCAATTAGCTAAGAACAAGCCCATTTTAACGCACCTGAGCCCGCCGGATGCCGCTATGACGCGGCAGCTCGGCGGGCGGTACTCACAATTACAACGCGTTTATTCCCCTGTTGGCGCCTTTTTAACCCCTCTAAGCTTAAAGAGAGAATAGGCGTGCCGTGACCGTCTCTGGTATACCCTGGCTGTTGCGCACCGTGGCGTACGTAAGGAATGAGTCCGATTTTCCCGCCGTAGCTGGATAATCGCCATACTCCAAAGCGCGGTCGGGCGACAGCAGCGAGCCATAGGTCTTGGCAGAGGTGTCGATCAGGAAATGCGATGCCTGCACCTTAACAAGGTATTTATTCTTCTTGCCAGCCGCACATGCGAGCGGCTCGCGTGACAGGAAGAGGTACGGCCCTCCCTCATTACCGATATACGTGCCCATGTTGCCCAAGCTGCCCACGCCACTATACGTCGCCTCAATGGAGAACACGAAGGTGTCGCCCATATACACGGCCTCGAAAGGCGAAACCGACGAAGGAAGCACCAGCTGAGCTCGCTTCGTGTTGTTGCCGTCAGTCAGGTCGATCGCCGTCATACCGTAATAGACGCCCTCATCATTGTGCACGCGGGGCGAGATGGTCAGGATGCCGTCGCTCACACGCGGGGCGGATGCGAAGCGCCCCGTCGACTTCCAAATAGTCTCAGGCTTGGACTCGCTGGGCGACTGACGGTAGCAGTACGAATCGTTACTCGTCTTGCTGCCGCCGGACGAGGGCATCTTATACCAGATGACCGACGACCCATACGCTGTGAAGAGCGGCGGATCATAGTCCTTGCCACCCCGATCGAGCTCAACCACGTCGCCAGAGAGCGAAGCGCCCGACAGATTTTGAGCGTAGAGCTTCCACGATGAATTGGCAAAGTTCATCTCAACCCACGCAAACACGCCATCGCCGGCACGGACATCGTAAAATGCATATCCCGTGCCCTCGATAGGATCCTCGATTAATGTGGTAAGCGAGCCGTCGCCCAAGTTGAGCACGCCAAGCGTGTTGGCATGTAACGCAGACGCCGGGGCCATCATCGCCGCGGCGTAATCGCCGTCGCAGTAGTACAGCAGCGTACCCAAGGGCAATGTCCATGTCGCCATGGGCTCAAGATCGATATCGACGGCCTCATACTCATCCGTGATCGAGACAATCTTTGAGTCGTCTTTGATAACCTGCGGCTCGCCGGCGGCGTCGTCGCTGGTACCCGTTTTCTTTGAGCATCCGGCAAGCACCGTGGCAGCGCCCGCGGCAGCCCCTCCGAGCACAAAGCCGCGGCGCGATATTCCGTTCTTGATCTGGTCGGCGATACTCATTAGGCGATCTCGGCGCGAGCGGCCTCGATAGCGCGCGTGAGCTGATCGGCGCAAGAGGTCTTTTTCATACCGCAGGTATTACCGGCGAGAACCTCGATTACGCGATCGGCAGGAGCACCCTCGACTAACTTGGAGATTGCCTTGAGATTGCCGTCACAGCCGCCGGTAAACTCAACGCCCAGCACCTTGCTGCCATCGTCAGAGAGATTGAGGTGAATATTGCGAGAGCATACACCCTGCGGCTTGTAGTCAAAACTAATCATTGAGATCCCCTCTCAGAAAGAAATTTCAGACGTCTATTATCCCCGCCTGGGCCGACTTATTATCGCAAGCACCGATTCAACATCCTACGATGCATGGACTCGCGGGGGCAAGATTAGCAGTCCGCACCCTGCGCGTGGACCGTGCGCTTCTCCCGATACATATTGTGGTCGGCGACACGATATACATCGGCCAGCGTATTTCCAGCCGTCTCGACGGTCGCCACGCCAATCGATGCGCTGACCGTCAGGGCCTCATCGCTTACCGCGGCAAGACCGAGACGAAGATCCTGTTCCAGCCCGAGCGCAGACTCGTTGTCAGTATGGGGGCAAACCAGCAAAAACTCGTCGCCGCCAAGGCGCATCGGCAGATAATCCGCACCAGCCACCCGCCGCAGCAGTTCATCCCCCATCTCGTGACCATAGATGTCGTTGGTCCGCTTGAGATAATTGCAGTCCAACATAATCACGCTCACGGGCAAGTCCTCGTTTACCAGGCTATCTCCGCGCGATTCAAGATAGTTGCGGTTGCGAAGCCCCGTCAGTTTGTCTTGATATGACAGCTCCTCGGCATGCTTGACCATCGATATGTTGTGCGTCGCCACGACGACCGACTCCAGCCGGCCTTGCTCATCGCGATGCTGGGGGACAACCTGTAGCGAGTACCAAGCGCCTCGACAATCTCGCACCTCGGCAGCCAAGTACGGTACGCCCTCCATACGTTCACGAATCGAACTTATATCTACGAGTCCCACAACCGCTTCGCGGCTTTCGGGGCTCACGATATCCCGGCAGACCGTGTCCATAAAGTCATATGCCTCGCTGTGCTCGGCAAATATCTTCGCTATCGCCGGCGACATATTGATCCCCTCGATCTCGAGGGTGTCGAGATGCAAAAGGAAGGTCGAATCGTAGATGGCGCTTATGGCATTGATAATGCCGAGCTGTTTATCCTTTTCGACCAAATTGCGGTGGTCAACGATATTTCGAGCCAACAGCACCACGACCCAAAACGCAAGACACACCAAGACGCCGACGGCGACAAATGAAATCCTGTCAGACATGACCTCAGATTTGGGATATAGCGCAAACAGGCGGTAGTCCTTATATGCCGCACGCACGGCACACCATTCGTCTCCTCGATATTCGATGCGCGTCAGGCCGTCGTCTTTCCACTCAACTCCTACGCTGGTGAGGAGTCGGGCGAGCGACACGTCAGCATCGGCACTGTTGGATGAGACAATCTCCGCATCCTCCATAACAAGCACCGTGGGACCCTGGTGGAAGGTACTGTTCGAAAGCACGTCGGCTATGGCATATGAATAGTCGTCCGCCGTATCGGAAACAAGTGAGCGGTATGCCAGGGCAACGCCGTCGCCATACGGAACAGCACAGACGGCAAAAACGACACCACGGCGCTCATCGACAGTTGAGTAGGTCACTTTGGAACCTTGATACATCGATGCGACCGGCGAACAGGCCAACTCATCTCGCCACAACATGAGCGGATCGCGACCATCGATGTCGTAGTGGGCAGCCATATGGCCATCGGAGTCCATGACCATCAGCCCCGAAAGGTTCTCGGCATGGACAAATTGCTCGATAAGATCGTCGTTAACCTCAACGCGATCAGAGGACAGGAACGTCACAAACGATTCGACCGCGGCGAGCAAATCGTGCGTCGCCTCGGTTTTTCTCCCCTGTTCGTAGCGGTCATATTTTTCGCAAGCGTTCTCCAAAAACACCATGGTTTCTTGGCCAAACCCAAGCGTTTTTTCGAGGCAGCGATGGGTTCCAACCGTATACAACAGGCCTAACAAGACGGCGCTGACAATAACGCTGGCAGCTATGACGTTCAGAGTCTTTCGACTCAAGCGGTGCTCATCAGTTGTCATGAATTTCCTCCTTGCCCGCCCGTCGTCGCTCCTGTCTTGTAATTGCCCACAATACGGTCAATCGTGCCATCTCGATCCATGTCGAACAGCGCGGTATTGAGATCCTTTACGACCGATCCTTCATAGCTGTCATCAAACGCGACGCCCAGGTCAACCGTCATAACATTGTCGGCAAACACACGGTAAACGCCGGGATACTGAGCAACGAGTCGGTCAAGCGACTGGACATCCGCCATCCAGCAGTCAACGTACCCTTTGACTAGAGCGGCTTTGCAGAGTTCGGCAGAGCCATATGATTTGATTTGAACGTCCGACGAGACCCCCAAATCCCCCGCAAGCAATCGGCGTTCACTCACCGAACCCGCAATCACCGCAATGGTCTTACTTCCATCGAGATGTGCCAAGGACTTGATGCCACTCGTTTTCTTGGCGGCAACCGAGACCGTCACGGTTAGATACGGCTCGGTCCAGTAATACTTATCCTCGCGATAACAGGGAGAATAGTCACACCACAGGCAATCGATATCACCGTTTTTGAGCAGCCGGTCGCGATCGTTCCAGTCAATATCGACAAACTGTGGCTTGAGCCCCGCACGCTTGCAGGCCTCGCGGGCGATGTCGATATCGATACCGGCGTAATCGCCCGTGGTATCGACATACACATAGGGGTCGTTATCCGTAACGCCGATTTTGAGCACCGGGAGATCTCTATCGGCTTCATTCGAGGAGGAAGAACTGCTTCGAACGGTATACGTCAGGGCGCCCGCACAGACGGCAACAAGGAGTATGAGCGTAAACGAGACGATGGTGGCCCGCTTGATGCGTCTGGGCACGTGCCCCCTTTCATCGAAACAGCAGTCGGAGTTCATTTTATTACCCGGGCGCATATGCGACAGTAAAAAAAGCGCCTCGCCCAAGACGGGCAAGGCGCCAAAGGTTGAAATGCATCCGCAAGCGGTCGAATTAGGTTAACCCTACTCGAAGCTCAGCTGCTCCAGGCGATCGAAGACCGTATCGATGCGGGTGAGGAAGTCCCACGGATCAAAGATCTCGTCGAGCTTCTCCTGGCTGACGGTGCAGCGCGGATCAGCCTCGAGACGCTCCTTAAAGGTGGGACCGGAGACGCAATCCTGCACCTCGTGCCAGGTAGCCATGGCGTTTTCCTGCACGATCGCATAGGCATCTTCGCGGGTGATGCCCGTATCGACGAGGGCGAGCAGCACTTTGGAGGAGAAGATGAGCCCGCGGGTCTTATTGAGGTTGGCCATCATGCGGGCAGGGTACAGCTGCAGGCCGTCGATAACGCGGATGAGGCACTGGAACATGTGGTCGAGGGCGATGAAGCTGTCGGCCTGGGCAACGCGCTCGGCAGAGGAGTGCGAAATGTCACGCTCGTGCCACAGGGCGACGTTGTCGAAGGCAACCTGCGCGTTGGCCTTCACGACGCGCGACAGGCCGCAGACCTTCTCCATGGTGATGGGGTTGCGCTTGTGCGGCATGGCGGAGCTGCCCTTTTGGCCCTTACGGAACGGCTCCTCGGCCTCGAGCGTATCGGTCTTCTGCAGATTGCGGACCTCGGTAGCGATGCGCTCGCAGGTGGCTGCCGTGGTGGCGAGCACGCCGGCAAGGTAGGCGTGATGATCGCGGCTGATGACCTGCGTAGATAGCGGGTCGTGAACCAGACCCAAGTGCTCACAGACATACTCCTCGACAAACGGCTCGATGGAGCTGTACGTGCCGACAGCGCCCGAGATGGCACCGAAGGCAACGTTCTTGCGAGCATCCTCAAGACGATCGAGGTCGCGCTTGAGTTCCCAGGCCCAAGAGCCAAACTTCATGCCGAAGGTCATCGGTTCGGCGTGGATGCCATGAGTGCGGCCGGCGCACAGCGTGTTGCGCTCCTCGAAAGCGCGGCGCTTGCAGATCTCGCCGAGCTTCTTGACGTCCTCGATGATCAAATCGCAGGCCTGGGTGAGCTGGTAGCACAGGGCCGTATCGCCCAAGTCGGAGCTGGTCATGCCATAGTGAACCCAGCGGCTGGGCTTGGGGTCGCCCTCGGGCACATCGGCGTCGATGTACTCCTTCATGTTGGTCAGGAAGGCAATGACGTCGTGGCGCGTGACTTCCTCGATCTCGTCGACCTTTGCCTTCTCAAAGTTGGCGTGGTCGCGGATCCACTGGGCTTCGTCTTTAGAAATGCCGATCTTACCGAGCTCCGCCTGGGCCTCGCAGGCCAGGACCTCGATCTCCTGCCAAATGGCGTACTTGTTCTCGAGGGAGAAGATGTGTCCCATCTCCGGGCGGGTATAGCGATCGATCATAGCGGCTCCTTTTTGGTTATTGGCACGTTGGTCGTAACCCAACCATTGTACCGTGCGCGGGTGCGAGTATGGGCAGCAGGCATTAACCTAACATTTTGGAATTGGAGCGGGCATGGGGACATCCGCGTATTTGCTTCGCAAATCCGCACCGGCTGCGGTCGCCTATCGGCGACCTTGCCTGCTCGCTATAAACGCTTCGCGTTTATTTAACGCTCGCACCCTGTCGGGTTCGAGTCCCGGCACTTTATTGAAAAAGGCACAGTAACGAAACGTTACCGTGCCTGAAATTCGAATGGAGCGGGCAACGGGACTCGAACCCGCGAGTGTCAGCTTGGGAAGCTGATGCCTTACCACTTGGCGATGCCCGCTTGTGTGTTGGCTAGTATAACGCGGTTGTCTTGTTCGATACAAGGGTGGTGATGCTTGTTTTAGCTGTGGAGATTCGTTTGAAAATCGCGTCAATTGTGGAGATGAGGACCTTTGACCTCCTGTTCTCCCTATCTTCTACCTGCGCTTTTGCTTGATTGTTGTATTTGAGCTCAATTTGTCAGGAATTGGGCAAGCTTTTGGTCAGGCTCCGGTACTTACCCGCATGAACCTCGGGGGTAGCCTCATCCCAAGCGCCGCGGCCTCCCCGTGCGGCGCACGAGGGATAAGGAGCAGCCATGTCCAACGCACCCACGCACTCTGTCCACAGCGCAATCGCAACAGGTCCGCTGCTCCTGCTCCTCTTCCTGCTGTTCGGCTGCCTGGCACCGGGAGCCGCATTTGCCGTCGATGGCTATGACCAGCTCGGCTTCCGTACTATTAGCGATGATTGTGGGCCCTTCTTCATCGGCAAATATGAAGCTCAAGACGCCTCGATTGCCTACTGCATGAACCAGGAACGCCCCGGACCCACCAAACCGGGCGGCCCATGGCTCAACTTTGATCAAGGCTGGGTGTGGCTCGACGACGAGTTCGCGGCAATCGTTTGTCGCGGATATCCTACCGCCACGTCGTTTGGCGGTTACCATCTTTCACCCGATCGCGCCCGCGCCGCCACCCAGCTTGCCGTATGGATGCTCAACGGCACTACCCATGTCGACGGCACCTACTCCTACACGACCGCTCAGGGCAAAACCAAGAGTGGGCACTTTACCGCCGACAATGAAGTCGTGGCGGCTGCGCGATGGCTCCACGACAGCGCAAAATCAGGAAGCATCAAAGCCGCTCCGCACCGCGCGCGACGCTATCTAGGGGCCGTATCGGGCGGCAGCAAACGTCAAGACATGCTCTATGTACTGCCGGCGGTCTCTGTTTCCTTCCAAAAGCAGTCTGCTAACACCGTTATTACCAGCGGAAACAATACCTATCAGTTTACCGGGGCAACATTCGATATTTTTGAGAGCGCCAGCGGCGCGCGTGTCGGCACCATCCAGATGGACAGCAACGGTCAAGCGCAAGCAACACTTCTGCCCAACACGGCATACTACCTAGTTGAAACGAAGGCGCCGGCCGGCTATGCCCCCCGCCACGATCGTATTGCCTTTACCACGGGGAATGACGGCGGGCGGGTCGCCATTGATGAACAACCTGGCACCATTACCCTGCGCATCGCAAAGCTCGATGCCGCAACGAATGCAGGCCCCCAAGTTGGAGCTTCGCTCGCAGGAGCAGAATTCGTGTGCGTATCGCAATCAACCCCTGGATGGACACAAACTCTCAGGACCGATGAAAGCGGTCGAGCTACCCTCACCGATGTCCCCCTGGGAACCTTTACCATCTATGAATCGAAGGCGCCCGAGGGCTATTTGCCCTCCGGTGACAGTTGGTCTTACACCGTTGGAGCCGACCAACTCGGCGATTCAGGCGTGGTCGAGATCGAATCTCGCGTTTCCAATATCCCCATTGCGTTTGACCTTGAGATTTCCAAATTCAAGGACTACGGCAATAGCGATCAATCCGGCCTGGAGCAGCCGGCAGGAGATGTTGTCTTTGAGGTTGTCAGTAACAGCTCTCAGCAGGTTGTTGGCACACTGACTACAAACATCTATGGCTTTGCCTCCACCAAAGACCAGCCCGAAGCATGGTTCGGCACAGGCAAGCGACCAGCCGGTGTCCACGGAGCCGTCCCATACGACCGCGCCGGCTACACGGTTCGTGAGGTTCCGGAAACCGTCCCCGAGGGTTTTAAACGTGCGGGGGAATGGACCGTCGAGGCCAATCAGATTTCCGACGGCGCCGAGCTTCAATATATCGTGGACAACCACGCTCTGTCGACGCATCTCCAGATTGTAAAACGCGATGCCCAAACAGGCGCTTCTGTTTCCCTAGCCGGATTCACCTTCCAACTCCTCGACAGCAATCACAAACCTGTCTCACAAACATGCTGGTATCCAGCACATAACGTAATGGACACCTTTACGACTGACGCGACCGGCACCGTCACACTGCCCGAATCGCTCGTGCCGGGCACCTATTATGTATGCGAAACCTCGGCCAAAGAGCCCTATCTTGTCGGCGGAGAGACCGAGGTAAACATACCCGCCGATATAAACCTAACGCCCGTTGCAATCGTCTCGTATTATGACCACGCCGCGACCGGAAACATCAGGATCGTTAAAACCGATGCCGTAGACGGCAGCAGCCTCGCGGGCGCCATCTTTGAGATCCGTGCCTCCGGTGATATCGTGCGCCCCGACGGTAGCATTGCCGCGCTCGACGGCGAGGCTGTCGCTACCGTCACGACGGATGAAACTGGAGAAGCACGCGCGGACGACCTCCCGCTGGGATCTGGCACCGCACGCTACGAGGTTGTCGAGACTCAAGCGCCGACCGGCTTCTTACTCGACCGGACGCATCATATCATCGACCTTACCTATGCCGACCAGAAAACACCCGTTGTGGAAGCACGGCTTAACGTATCCGACGATTACACCAAGGTTGATATCTCCAAGGTCGATGCAAGCGGAGAGCAGGAAGTGAAAGGCGCACAGCTCACCTTATATGGTCCCGATAAAACCGAAATAGACTCCTGGACCTCATCCGACAAGCCGCACCGCATCGAACATCTTGCACCCGGCACCTACTCGTTGCGCGAAACGATGTCTCCGCGGACCTATGACCTTGCCGAGGAGATAACGTTTGAAATAAAGGATACGGGAGAAGTCCAATCCGTCGCGATGAAGGATGCGCCCATCGAGATCAAAGGACAGGTCGACAAGCGTCAGGAACTTGTCCAACCTATCGGGAAGGGTCTGTTGGCTAACGGCGATGGAAAAAACCGCGCCGCGATGCAAACCAATACGGATGGGCTTTTCTCCTATACCATCGATGCTCGAAACGATTCCGCTACTTGGGTTGATGAGTTTACGATTACCGATGATCTTGAGTGCGCCAAAGACGGCACGGCGAGATTCGTCTCAATCGAAACCCCCGTCGCCATCGGCGACCTCAACGGTCTGTGCAACGTGTGGTATCGCACGACGCCGTTGGACTCGACAGACGTCGATGAGCCGGCAAACGCGACGCTTGACGATGGGCACGAAAATCCTTGGCTTGAGTCCGACGAAGTAAAAGAGAGTCTGGGTGAAGATTGCCGCCTCGTCGATTACGACGGCTGGCACCTCTGGAAGGCGGATGTCTCGACCACGGAATCCGCCACACTCGAGGCGAAAGAACTCGACCTTGCATCCAATACCGTCGTGACGGGCATTCGCATTGAATACGGTGCGGTAGCCGCCGACTTTACGACTCGAAGCGATACGGATTCTTGGACCCGTGATGATCTCAAAGATGAGCACGACGACCTTGACGATGCCAAAGCAATCCTTGGCACAGATGCTCGGGGCGCAGTCGTGCACATGCAGGCAACGTCGGCTTACACACCCCAAACTGCACTCACCAACAGCGCACGCGTCGATCTTTGCCGCAACGGCGGCGGCGATAAACTTGAGTCACATGACGAGGACAGTGTCATTCAACGCTGTACCCTACCGCAGGACCTACCGGCAACAGGATCAGCTCCCATCGCCGCTTGCATCACCGCGCTCCTGACCTCGGGTGCCGCAGCCCTATGGTTCGCTCGCCTTAGGTCAATCCCAAAGAAGCGCTAGCGCGATGAAAAAGCGGGCGAGCCAGTCCCCGGCTCGCCCGCTTTCAATCATTTAAATCGCCGCATCTACTCTGCAGACGAAGATCCACCATCAACGATTGCTTGCTCGGACTCAGGAATCCCATCGGCACCCGTGCTCTGTTCTTGCTCCACCTCTTCGCTGATTGCGGAGGCGGGGGTCGAGCCCTTCGCGCCCACGATGTAGGCAGCTCCAAACCCTAACGCAATGGCAATCAAGGTCAAAATCACGTAGACAGGCCAATGGCGCTTAATATACGAAAACACGTTGACTCCTTAGAGCTCCGTCTACGAACGGCGGATAACCTCGGTCACGACCTCGGATACCGTGGCAATGTTCGTCGGGTTGACATTGTGGGGCAGGTCGTCCTCGGTACGAGCGCAAGCCAGACGCGTGCCGTCCACGCCGGCGATGGTGAGGGCTCGGCGGCTCGCCTCGAGGGCGGCGTAGGCATCGGTCTTGGCATAGGGCATCTCGAGCGCGCCACAATCGACATGGAACGACTTGCACACCTTGCTGACCAGGTTCATGATGCGGCGATCGCCCTTGAGCAGCTGCTGTTCGCCCTCAACCGTCACCACCGAAAGCCTACCGGCGCCGACGGATTCAAGATTGATGAAGAAGACGCCGCGGAGCTTATCGCGATGCGAAGCCAAGAAGGCCTTCATACCGGCGCCATCACAATCCGAGGCGCCCGTTGCCACCAACCAGATATCGTGACCGAGCAGCTCATCGTCGCCCATAGAGGCGACAGCCGAGAGCATATCTTCGGAAGAAGCGCCGTCGGAAGACGTAGCGCCGCCCTTCCAGCCATCGTTATCGTCCTCGAAATTATCCCACGAACCGATGCCGCGACCGGACTTCTTGGCATCGTAATCGTCTTCGACGCCCAGCCAATCACTCATGCTGTCCTGTTCGTTTTTCTTTTTACGACCGAACAGGCCGCCCAGGCCGCGCTTGCGAGACTTGGGCGCCGCCGGGGCGGGAGCCGAAATGGTCTCGATCGGCTGAGCGCCCGACGCAACGGGCCTAGGAGGCGCAACGGGTGCCGATGTTGGTTCGGAACCCTGAGCGGTAGCAAAGGGGTCGTTGACCTGTGCGGAGGGGTCGGGAAGGTCGAACAGCGACGTGCGAGACGCAACGTTTGCCTGCTTCATCGACGGCAGCGACGGATCGGGGACCGAAGCCAGCGGAGACGAGGAAGGTGCAGGCGACGGAGCCGACGCCGGATCGGGAACATTCACCTGCGGACGCGGTGATGCCTGGGAGGAAATCTGGGCCATAAGGGAATCGACCGTTTCGTCCTGGGTGGGAGCAACATCGGCAACCGTGGCACCGGAACCACTCGGGGTCGGCATGGTGAAAATCTGCGTGGAGTAAGGCCTCGACTCATCCGTCTCGGGAGTCTCGGAAACCGCAGGCACTTCCTCCTGCTCGACCTCGGCCGAATCACCTTGATCGGCTGCCGCGTATTGCTCTTCGTCAGAGTTGGCCTCGACGGACTCGTCCTCGGCAGCATCCTGAATTTCGGCAGCATCAATGGGCTCGTCATCGTCTGCCGCGTCGCCCTGCTCATCGGAAACAGGAAGGGGCTCGGCAATCGCGGTGCCTTGCTTTTCAAACGTTATCGTGGAATCGAACTGCGCGGCATCAAACGACATGGTGCTATCGACGTGCTGCTGAGCCTCGAAAGACGTCGTCGCCTCAACAACATCCGCGGACGCCGGTTGCTGGGACTCAAAGGACGTTGTGGCTTCGGCAGCGTCGACGGGCACGGACTGCATAGCCTCGTTCTGCTCGAGCTCTTGCGCCGCGCGCTCACGTGCCGCCTCGGCTGCCTGCTGCTGAGCGATAGCCTCCTGCTCGGCAGCCTCGCGTGCGGCAGCGCGCTTCTCCTCGAAATCGTCGACAAATTTCTTGCCCTTTGCAAGCGCACCCTTAAAGAAGTTGGAAGCACTGGCGCCAATCGAAGAGAACGCGGATGCAATATCGGCATGGGGCGTTGCCGCGGGAATCTCGGCCGAAAAATCAGTATCGCTCTCGTAAGACACGCGCCTCGGCTGTTCAACGTAATCGTCGTCAGGCTCGTCCGCAACGTCTTGCGCCGGCGCGGCGGGGGCCAAAATGTCCAGTCCTGCCGCGGGATCGATCGCGGACACCGCCTCGGGCTCGGCAACGGCAGCGGTAACCGCGGCAGACTCATCATCCACGGTGACGGCGGGCGCAGGTGCAGTCACGACGGGGGCAGGCTCGGGCTCAAACGTCGGCTCCTCGCCCTCCTCGTAATCGAGCGTGCAGGACTCGGGAAGCATCCCGAGCGCACGGATGGCATCCGAACCAAAGCGGATGTTGCCGGCGGCATTGCGATAGAGCTTGGGCTCGGGCTCGGCCGCGACAGGCTCCTCCGCCGGCTCGGCAGCGGAAACCTCGTCATTGAACTCTTCGGCCTGGACAGCCTGATTCTGATCCTCGGGCACGATGGCGCCAATCAGCGTCTCGTCGGCAGACGCACCCTCAAAGCCCTCGATCTGCTCGTCGAAAGCCTCGCCCTGTTCGGGCTCGGTCTGAGCGTCGGGAGCAATCGGCTGACCGAACTCGTCCTCGGCGTAGGTAGGCTCTTCATACTCGATGGTGTTGCCGTAGTCGTTTTGCTGTTGGGCCGCGGCATACTCCGCTGCTGCGCGCGCCATCTCCTCGGCACGACGCTTCTGCTCCCCAAAATAGGTATCGAACGGAACATCGTCGGGAAACTCGTTTTCGCCCTGGAAGGGAGCAACGTTGTCCATAACGCCGAGCATAGCGGCGACAGAAGACTTGTTGCACACTGCGCCGGACGTATAGGGAAGCACAAAACGGTTAGAAATGATGTTTGCCGCGTTGGCGAGCGCAACGAGGGAAGCGAGGATCGCGACAATCCACAGCAGAACCTTGAGCGCGCCGGGGAGCGGCAGGATACGCAAGATGGCAACGGCAGCAGGGGCAACCGTGGCAACGGGCAACAGCTTGGCGATGAGCGCACGATACGAAGCATAGGGCTCGCGGGCGAGCAGCTCAGCACGGGGAGAGTCGTAGTGTGCGACAACGACCACCGGGCGGTTGCGCGGAGACGCGAGCGGGCCCGAGGCCTTGTGGTAGGCGATGACATTTTGGCTCACGCCCGTCTTGCCCAGGCGCGAAACCACGGGATGGCCCGTGCGCTCGAGCACGTAAAGAACGGCACCGACAATGGCCAGCAAGGTGCCGACCAAGCCGATGCCGCCGCCGATGCCCATCAGCAGGGCGCCGGCAAACGCAAGAATACCGGTAACGGCAAATGCCAACCTGCTGGGCGCCGGGGCATTGAACTCCTGAACCTCGGGATCAAAGCCGTGGTTGCGGAAGATCTGAGCGATATCCTCGGCAGCCAAGCGCTCTTCTTCGCTGCATGCCGGCGTAATGCCGGTGTTCTGCAGCAGGTGGTTAATATAGTTCTGGGTGTTCGCCATGTGCGCTCCACATCCATAATCCGACAAATAGGCCCAATGCATGCACATTAGAACCGTATATAGTCGAAAGTATACCCCGAGCGAGCGCAAACGACCGAATTCGGGCCATCTTAACGCCCCGAGCGGACAAGGATATAGCCTAATCTCCATATCGGACTAAAATCATGGCAGCAAACCACCTTCTCATGCGAGGACTCTATGACGGCAAGCGACGCGACCGCGACAATTAAAAAGGGGAATTCGGAGCCCAGTTTCGATAAAACGGCTCAGCGCATCCTCAATCTTTTCTTTGTGCTCAACAGCTCCCCCGAACCGCTGACGACCGAGCAGATCGTCTTGGATTCTGACCTGGGATATGGCTCGGGCAATATCGACTCGGATAAGCGCAAGTTTCGGCGCGATCGTGACAAACTGCTCGAACGCGGCATCTTAATCAAGGAGGTTCGCCCCGCCGGCGCGCAGGAGACCGAGGAAAGCTCATGGACAATCGACCGCGAGCACACGTTTGCGGCAGGCGGCCTCATCACCGCAGACGACGCCGATATCCTGCTCAACGCTATCGACCAGACAATAGCGGCCGGCTCATCCACTTTTGCCGCGCCGCTTGCCGATATTCGTTCCAAGATTGCCTACCTCACCGGCAGGACGACGGCGGACGAAGCACCGATCCGCCGCTCTCCCACCGTCGATGCGGTATGGAGCGCCTTTGCCGAGCGATGCGCACTGCGATTTTTATATCAGAACGGACGCGGTGAGCAGAAAGAGCGTACCGTCTGCGTCTACGGCATGTTCGAGCGCGAGGGCGTTGCGTACTTCTGCGGCCTCGACAATGCCACCGACGACATCAGGACATTCCGCTGCGACCGTATCGTTCGCGCTTGGCGTCCTTCGAAGGCCTACGCCATCCCTGCAGACTTCAATCTCAACGACTACCTGTTCTTTGAATTCGATTTTGCCGACCGCCCGCCCGTTGCGGCTACGTTCTCGTTCGCCCCGCAGACGCAGATCGATATGATCAACGGCCTCACGCGCGGGCGAGGTGAGCTCGCACACACCGATTCGGGATGGACTTGGACCGTTGACGTGCGCGATCTTGAAGCCGCCGCCTCATTTTGCATGGCCCACGCCATGGACGGCATGAGGCCCATGGCCCCCAAATCGCTCAAGCAGGCGTGGAACCACCTCATTGAAAGGACGGTGCACGAGCATGCCCGTGCGTAAACTCACCAGCGAGCAGAGGCTCTCGCGCGCCATCGACATCATGGAGGCCCTCTACGCCGCCGGCGAGAGCGGCATGACACGAACCGAGATTTGCAGTCGCTTTGACATCACGGGGGCGTCGCTCGACGAGATTCTCGAGATCGTCTCGACGCTCGCGGACCGAGAATCGGGTGTGCGTATCATCTGCGAATGCCACGGCGAGCGCGTGGTCCTCACCGGTGACGCCGGGCGTGTACTACCGCTGCGCCTGAGTGCCGCCGAGGGCGCTGTGCTCAACCACGAACTTGAATCGTTGGGGATCGAGCCCCAGGCGGCGGCTCGAATTCGACATGCTCTTCTACCCGAAGAGCTCGGCTATAACCAGCACGTCTTTGACACCGTCAACCACGGGTCGCACTGGCAGCAGCTGAGCTGCGCCATTCAGGACGGCGTTCGCTGTCGTATCTCGTATCGCTCGATGGACGATGCGCGGCCACGCGAGCGTCTGGTCGACCCCTTGCGCATTACAGCAAACGGCGACCAAACATATCTGATTGCCTGGGACATCGCGGTCGATGAGCAGCGCACCTATCGCATGGATAAAATCGAGGGACTCGCCTTGACGGAAGACTCCGTCGTGCCTCACGCACCGGACGTCGCATCCCTCCACGATTCCCTTGCCCGGACGCAGCGTAGCGCAAAGCTCTTGATGCCATTCGATATGGCGGAGCATCTGGACTGGGCCGGCATCACCCTCATCGAGCGCAGCGGGGCAGACATGGCAACGGTAACCGTGCATTACGGCTCCGAGCGTTGGCTACTGAGCCAGATAATCGCAGCGGGCGGAGCCATCCGCATCTTGGATGACCCCACCCTGTCAAAGCGTCTGTGCGATATGGCAAAAACTCTCGTCTGTCCGCTTTAGCGCCGCCGCTCGTGGCGTGCGCGCCACAGCTGTAGATAGTGCCCGATCTGCGCCGATTCGATGCGCTGGTAGGAGCTCGTGGGCAGCGACGTTAAGAACTTCTTGCCATAGCCCTTCGTCACCAGGCGAGGATCCGCCAAGATCAGCACGCCGCTATCGGTCGACGAGCGAATCAAACGCCCCGCGGCCTGCTTAACCTCGAGCACCGCCTCGGGCAGCGAATAGCGCGCCCATGCGCGGTCTTCGCGCAGGTTGCGCTCGCACGAGAGCGGGTCCGTGGGGCTCGAGAACGGCAACTTGGGAATGATGACGCAGCGCAGCGTCTCGCCGCTGGCATCAAACCCCTCCCAGAAGGCCTTGAGCGCAAAAAGCGACGAGGTCGGTTCGTTGATAAACCGGTCGCGCAGGCGACGAGGAGATGAGTTGCGCTGCTGGCAGTTGAGCTCCAGACCCGCACGGGCCATCTTGGGCTCAACGCGGGCGTATAGGTCCTCCATGTCGCGCCGATTGGTGAACAACGTGAGCACCGATCCGCCCATGGCAAGATGGGCGTCGACCAGTACGCGCTCGAGCGCCGTAAGATAGCTCTCACGATCGCGCGGATCGGGGATATCGCCCGCAACGACTACAGCCATGTTCGAATCAAAGTCGTAGCTCGAGTCCAAGTGCAGCGATGAGGATGTTGAAGCACCGATGCGATCGAGGCCAACCGCGTGGTTAAAGTGTTCAAAGCTTTTGGACACCGTCATGGTCGCCGAGGCAAAGATAGCCGTGTGAACCTCGGGCAGCCACTCGGTTGCCAAGGCCTCGCCAATATCGATGCGCTCTGCGGTCATCGACTCTCCGCCGGCACGCAGCCTGCGATTGACCTGCAGCGAATACACGTAGTGTTCATCGGTGCCATCAATGATGAGTTTGAGGTTCTCGGCCAGCTCGTGCAGGCGGCGCGAGATATCGCCCAGGTCGACGACGACCTCGGGCTTATCGGCAGCGACGGCTTGCACCAGAGCGTCGACGCTCTTGTCAGCTTGCTCCAATGCGTCGATGGCAGCGTAGGCCGACTGTAAGAAATCATGCCAGTCGTCAGATTCGCGCAGCTCGGGGCCAATCCATAGATTGGCATTGTCATAACCCCCACGGGCACGGCGGCCGAGCTCGCGAACGCCATCGAACACGTCGGCGATCGCCATGCTCGCACGCGCAACCGTCGAGGTCGCCTTGGCAGTAAGGCCCAGATAGAGCGTAGAGCCCTCGGAGGTTGCCAAATCACGGGAAACCTGGCTTAGCGCGCCGGTGCTCGAGCCACCCAGGCGCTCAAACAGAACGCGCGATTCGTCCGCCGACACCACGCGCGCCCACTGGCGGCGCGCCTCGCGCTCGATGGAATGGGCCTCGTCGATTACCCAATGACGAATCGGAGGTAAAATCCTGCCCTCGGCCGCGACATTGCGGAACAGCAGGGAATGGTTGGTGACCACCACATCGGCATGTGCCGCACGACGGCGAGCACCGTGGACCAAACATTTATCAGGGAAAAACGGGCAGAGGCGACGGGCACACTCGCGCGAGGCCGTCGTAAAGTCGGGGCGGTTGACGCTGCGCCACCGAATGCCGAGCGAGTCGAGGTCGCCATCGGCTGATTGGCAGACGTACGCCATAATGACCGCGACCGCCGTGAGCGTGTCCGCCGGATCGCGCTTGGTGGTGATCTCGACCTGGCCGCGGCTCATGCGCTCGAGCTTGCGCAGGCACGGATAGTGGTCATACCCCTTGAGAGCGCAAAATGACAGACCACCGTTCAGTTGCTCGGCAAGTTTTGGCAGCTCATGGTACATGAGCTGGTCGGCAAGATTGTTCGATTTGGTCGCAATACCAACCGTGATGTTGTTACGGCGTGCTGCCTCGGCAAAAGGCACCAGATAGGCCATCGATTTGCCGACGCCTGTGCCCGCCTCAATTACACGATGAGTGCCCGTGACCAGCGCATCGCGGACCTCGAGCGCCATCGCGATCTGCTCATCACGCGGCTCGTAGGTGGGATACATGCGATTGACCAGGCCACCCGGCGCATAGTCTGCCTCAATCTCCTCACGACTCGGCATCTTGAGGACCGGCAGTTCGTCGGCGTCCACCCGATCGTCGGCGCGATCGGCCTTGAGAACGTCAGCACGAGCGGCGCTGAGAGAGAAGATAGAACCAGGGTTCTGTCCCGCCAAGAATGAGAATATAGGACGATAGGACCAAGGCACATCCGGGTGCATGTCGGCTAGGCGCGCCATGAGGCCCTGGGGCAAGTCGGTGAGCGCCACGAGCAACACGCGCCATACGCCACACAGGGCGTCGACGTCGGCATTGGCACGGTGTGACACCGAGTCACAGCCAAACAGATCGGCCATAAAAGACAGCTTGTGCGAGGCCAGGCGCGGAAGCGCGATGCGCGACAGCGCCAGCGAATCGATCCAAATATCGCTCACGTTGACGCCGCCTTTGACCGACTCGATAAACGAGCGGTCGAACGTGGCGTTGTGTGCGATCACCGGGCAGCCACCGACAAAATCGGCGAGAGCGGCGACGGCCTCAACCGCCGACGGGGCATCTGCCACATCGGCATTTGTAATGCTCGTGAGCTCGGTAATCTCGGCGGGAATCAGCTGTTTGGGATGCACGAAGGTATCGAAGCGGTCGATGACCTCGCGGCCCGAAAGACGGGCCGCCGAGATCTCGATCAGCTCGTTGTCCTGCACCGAAAGACCCGTGGTCTCGGTATCGAGGACAATCACATCTTCCTCGATAAGGCCGAAGGACTGCGTTTTGGCGCGGTCGGCAAGCGTGGCATAGGAGTCGATGACAAACTGCGGCGTTCCTGACGAAACCGCGTCCTCGATTAGCATGCAATGCCCGCTCGACGAAGGCCCATACGGATCAGACTGTCACAGACCTGCGGGAACGTCATGTCATCGGTGTGGCGGATCTCATCCGGATACAGCGACGTATCGGTCATGCCGGGAATGGTATTGGTCTCGAGGATAACGGGGCCGTCCTCGCTCACAATAAAGTCGCTGCGCGAGATGCCCAGGCAACCGAGCGCCTTGTGAGCGGCACAGGCAAGCTCCTGGGCACGAGCGTAATTCTCGGGTGAAATCTGCGCCGGAATGCGATGGATATCCGTAGGGTCGACATACTTCACGTCCAGATCGTAGAACTCGCAGTCCTCGGGCTTACGAATCTCGACAATCGGCAGGGCGCGCACGTCATCTTCGCCGTATACGCCGACGGTGATCTCGGTACCCTCGATGCACTTCTCGACCAGCACTTTGTCGCCGTACTCAAACGCCTTGGCGATTGCCGAGGGCAGCTCGGAGGGCTCATGGACCAGGGAAATGCCATAGCTGGAACCGTTGACGGCCGGCTTCACAAAGCAGCGCTCGCCACAAACCTCGACGATATGATCGATATCGACTTCATCGCCCACCTCGAGCGCAAGGCCGGGGGCAATGGGAATGCCCGCCTTGGCGTATAGGAGCTTAGAGACCTCCTTGTCGGCACCGCAGGCGCTGGCAAGTACGCCCGAGGCCGTGTAGGGGATACCCAGGGTCTCCATGGCACCCTGCATGGCGCCATCCTCACCGCCGGCGCCGTGCATGGCGATAAATGCCACATCGAAACCGCCGGTCGCCATGGTTACCATAAAATCATCGGCAGCCGTGTCGATCAGCTCCACCGAAGTGTAGCCGGCCTCCTTCAAGGCAGCCACGACGTTCTTTCCCGAATTGAGCGAGATCTCGCGCTCAGCGGAATGACCGCCCGCCAAGACCGCTACGTGCATGTTCTCTAGGCTTTTACCCGGCATGGGCAGACTCCTCCTCTATAATTTCTGCAGCTGATACCATATTGTAGCGATACCCTCTACGTTTCCCCAAAATCGAAAGGCTTCCATGAATCCCAGGACTAAATCTCAGGACATTCGCGACTTGAGCCAAAACGATATTCGCGAGCTCGTGACCGAACTTGGCCAGCCTGCCTTCCGCGCGAAGCAGCTCATCGAATGGGTCTTCGAGAAGAACGTTTGTTCGTTTGACGATATGACCAACCTCCCCAAGGCTTTCCGTGAGCAGCTTAAAGAGGCTTTTGCCTTTGATACGCCGACTGAACTCACCAAGCAGGTTTCCAAAGATGGCTCGCGCAAGTATCTGCTCGAGTACCACGATGGCATTTCCGTCGAGACTGTCGGCATGCCCCGTCGTAACAAGCTTTCCGTCTGCGTTTCCACTCAGGCAGGCTGCGGCATGGGCTGTGCCTTTTGCGCTACCGGTCTCAACGGCCTCAAGCGCTCTCTGACTGCTCAAGAGATCGTCGACCAGGTGCTTCATGTATCCAACGACTTTGGCGAGCGTGCCACAAGCGTTGTCTTCATGGGCCAGGGCGAGCCGTTTGCCAACTACGACGAGGTTCTCAAGGCATTGCGTATCCTCAACGACCCCGATGGCATCGGTATCGGCGCTCGTCACCTCACCGTCTCTACCAGCGGCGTTATTCCCGGTATTCGCAAATTTGCCGATATCCCCGAGCAGTTCACGCTTGCCGTTTCCCTGCATTCCGCCATCCAGTCGACGCGCAATAAGCTCATGCCCGGTGTTAAGAAGTACACGCTGCTTTGCCTTCACGAGGCGCTTCAGCTCTACACCGAGAAGACTGGCCGCCGCCCGACCTATGAGTATGCCATGATCGAAGGCGTCAACGATACGAATCCCGAGATGCAGGCACTCTGCGACTTCTGCGAGGGAACGCTGTGCCACGTTAACCTGATTCAACTTAACGACATCGAGGGCAGCCCGCTCAAGCCGTCGCCGATTCATAAGGTTGAGGATCTTCAGCGTCGTCTTGAGTCCCGTGGCATCGAGACCACGATTCGTAACTCCCGTGGTAACGATATTGACGCCGCTTGCGGACAGCTGAAACAGCGCTTTAAAGTTCAGAAGAACGCATAGGGGAGTCGCACTCCAAAACGTTTCATGTGAAACATCGAACGGCCCCGGTTGCAGGATATGCAACCGGGGCCGTTTCATTTATTGACCTCAATTTTGGAGCAGCTGCTACCTTTCCCATTTTTTACGGACAAAATAAAGGGCCCTTGTCTCATGAATCAGACAAGGACCCCTCAAAATTTACTGAGTAATTATTAGGTACCTAATAGCCCACATTTTCCCATTGGTTGCTAACCCAACCTTGATTAATCTTGGGATTCTTCGTTACCTGAGCAGTACGCATGGCAACATCTTCTGTCATAACATCCATTTTCTTCTTTGAAGTATCGACGATATCTTGCGCGCCACGAAGCAAACGACCTCGAAGTTCATCGTCCGTCGCGATCTTATAGCCAGCGAAGGCACCAGCCGCGACAGTCGTCGCCAATGCAATCGCAGTTAAAATCTTATTCCTCATCTTGGCCTCCTTGATCAAACTGAATCATTTCGCCAAGAATACGAGAGAGCTCTTCCTCGTCTTTAAACTCAATCTCGATCTTATTCTTTCCACGCGAGCTCTTCACACGCACGTTGGTATTAAAAACCTGACGAAGCACGCGGGCAGCCTTTTTAAAAGACTGAGGCGTTGCAGGCCTCGGTGTCTTAGGTGTCTCTCCGGCAGAAAACAACGGAGCAAGATTTTCTGTCGCTCTAACGGAAAGGCCTTCTGCAACAACCTTCTCAGCAAGTCGAATCCTTGCATCTTCATATGGAACTGCAAGAATCGCTCTCGCATGGCCAGCAGTAAGCTTGCCCTCGAAAATCATCTGCTGTACGACTTCGGGAAGATCTAGCAAACGAAGTGAATTTGTAATTGCAGAACGAGACTTACTGACAGCCTTTGATAACGCCTCTTGTGTCATACCGCTAGCATCAATGAGCTGACGATAACCCTTCGCCTCTTCGACGGGATTCAAATCAGAACGCTGAAGATTCTCGATAAGAGCAAGAGCGAGCATCTCCTCATCATTAACTTCCTTAATGATGACAGGCAGTTCCTCAAGACCAGCAAGCTTTGACGCTTGGTAACGACGTTCACCAGCAATGATCTCATAGCCGTTTCCGTGCTTGCGAACCAAAAGCGGCTGCAAAACACCATGCTCTTGGATTGACTCACTCAACTCGCGAAGTTCAGTTTCGTTAAAGTGAATTCGCGGCTGATTAGGGTTGGGAACGATATCCTCAATAGGGAGTTTTGTTTCAGATGCGGCATTTGAAGCAGATGCAGCCGAACCACCGGTCTCATATTCGGCCTCTGAGACCAAAGCATTGAGACCACGTCCTAATCCGCCACGTTTCTTTGCACTAGGCACGCTTGATCACCTCTTTTGCAAGGTTCATATACGCTTTTGCACCCTTATTTTGAGGTGCATAGGTAATTACCGGTTCTCCAAAAGACGGAGCTTCGGAGATTTTAACTGTACGGGGGATCAGCGTCTTAAACGCCTTATCACCAAAGTACGATTGAACCTCCTCAACAACCTGATTCGATAGAGAGGTACGCGAGTCATACATGGTCATAAGCACACCATAGGTGTCTAAGCCCTTGTTCAGACGTGATTTGACCATTTTCATTGACTCAAGCAGCTTTGTAACGCCCTCGAGTGCATAATACTCGCACTGGATCGGAATCAAAACGCTTTCTGCTGCTGTCAAGGCGTTGATAGTAAGCAGGCCGAGCGAAGGGGGACAGTCAATGAAAATAAAATCGAACTCGTCTTGAATCGGCTCAAGCAAATCTTTGAGGCGGGTTTCACGAGCGATTGCGCTTACGAGCTCAATTTCCGCGCCTGCAAGCTGAATTGTAGCCGGAATTACGAATACCTTTTTGCAATTTGTATCAAGAACAAGCGATTCTGCCGGCACATCATTCAACAATGCATCATAGATGCAGTGATCAAGGTCTTCTTTTTCAATTCCGAATCCACTAGTGCTGTTTCCCTGCGGATCAAAATCGACAATCAGTGTCTTACGACCCTGCTCACCCAGTGCTGCTGCAAGGTTTACAGCCGTCGTTGACTTACCAACGCCGCCTTTTTGATTGATGATTGCAATGATACGCGTGTCTTTTGCGCTCTTAGAACGTTTAACGTCGCGAAATCCCACGGTCCCTCCTGGTGTGTATTAAAGCTGTCAAACGGAGGATGTTTCACGTGAAACATTCCGATTCGATATCAACCGCCATGTTTCACGTGAAACACTGCAAGTTGTTAGTATCCATTATGTTTCACGTGAAACATCTAGGCAAGCGGATTCTTCTTTGCCATGCCATTTGCACGAGGCAATGAGACAGATGCTGGATGACTCTTCTTAAGAACAATGAACTCCCTGTGGCCCAAGCCCTCAGGCAAATCGATTGCGTCATTCAGAAGCAAAGTAAAGCCGCAAATCTTAGCTGCTGACATGCCGGAAGCAAGCTCCTCATCCGAAGGATTGCCCTTGGTGATAACAAATAGCCCTCCATCCTTGAGGAACGGAGCCGCATACTCAACAAGAATCGGTAGAGGGGCCAGTGCGCGGGCGGTTACGACAGAGAACTGCTTCTTATGGTTTCGAGCATATTCTTCAAGACGATCATGGACCGCATGAGCATGTTTCAATCCAAGAGCATGGACAAAGGAATTGACAGCATCAACCTTCTTGCCAACAGAGTCAATATAAGTAGCTTTACGATGCGTGGCTATGGTTAACGGAATACCAGGGAAGCCCGCACCTGTACCCATATCGAGCAAAGCTCCCTCAGGAGCCTTATTGATATAGGGGAGTAAAACAAGTGAGTCGAGGATATGAAGTACTGCAGCATCTTCTACGTTGAGAATACGGGTGAGATTGGTTGTCTTATTTGATTCCAGAACCAAATCCAAATGCTGAATACATTTCCTCAGCTCAACATCAGTTGCGCTCAAGGAATACTCTTTGCAATAGGAAGTTAGACGACTCAACATCTTGTCAGCCTGCTGATCAGTAAGTACTAACAACGAAAGCTCCTTTCTGACAAAAATCAGTGTATCGAGAACTTTTGACAAAAAAAGGGGACGTGGAAACCACGTCCCCTTAGCATAAGCTCGAGCAGATTATCGAGCAACAATCACCACATGGCGATCGGGGTCAGAACCCTCAGAATGAGTATCGACGGCATCATTGCCACGAAGTGCAATGTGAACCAGTCGACGCTCATAGGCATTCATGGGCGGAAGCGAAACACTCTTATGAGTGCGGATGGCACGCTCGGCTGCAGACTGAGCCATGGAGGCAACCTTGTCCTGACGGCGGCTCTTGTATCCCTCGACGTCCACTACAACCGGATACCTAAAGCCAAGCTTGCGGCTCACTAGCAAAGAGAACATAACCTGAAGGGCATCAAGGGTGCGACCATGACGGCCAATGAGAACAGCAAGATCAGGAGCGGTAACATCCAAAATCAGCTCGCCCTCGTCGCCCTCGTACTCATCAATAGGAGAGTTGGCGGCATCGAAGTGCGAAAGGATGGAACGCAGGATGGAAATCGCGACATCGGCAATGGTGTCGAGCTCCTCGTCGGTCAGCTCTTCACCAGCCTTGTAGCGCTGTGCAATCTCGGGATAATCGCCCGCGACCTGCGGGGCAACCTCCTCAAGCATATCCTCGATGATCTCTTCAGACATAACGTACTCCAAAAGTTAGGTACCTAAATAAGATTGATATCCCACTACTTCTTCTTGTGCGGGCGCGGCTTCTTCTCGCGACGAGTGACCTCAACCTGCAGCGGCGCGTTCTTAAGGCGCTCCTCCTCATCGGCCTTCGCCTTGTCGATGACCTTCTGCGTCACAAAAATCTGCTGGATAACCTGCCAAGCAGACGAGACGTCGTAGTACAGCAGAACACCAACGGGAAGGCTCCAGCCCATCCAAAGCATCATGACCGTCATGACAACGGCCATCATACGCATGCTCTGAGCCTGCTGGCCGGTCTGGTTGCGCGACATATAGAGCTGCGGAATCAGGGTCAGGACAGCGAACAGGATCAGGCAGACCAGCGCAGGCAGCGCGACCATAAAGCCATCGGCAAAGGAGGCACTCGGCGTGGTGGTCAGGTCGGGCAGAATATTAAAGAACGAGAACGTGCCGTCGTTAAAGTAGTCCGGCAGGTTACGCAGCAGCGTAAATAGGGCGAACAGGACAGGCATCTGAATCAACAGCGGCAGACAACCAGCCATCGGGTTGAACTTGTTCTCGCTGTAGAACTTCTGCATTTCCTCGGCCTGACGCTGGGGATCGTCAGCATAGCGCTCCTGGATCTCGAGCATCTTGGGCTGCAGCACCTGCATGCGTGCCGTCGACTTAGTCGACTTGAGCATAAGCGGCGTCAGCAGCAGACGGATGATGACCACCAGGATGATAATGGACAGGCCCCAGTCGACCGCAAAGGTCTGGATGAGCTTGAGCAGCTCGAAAAGGATGTTAACGATCCAATCCCACATGTAAGTTTTCCTCCGATAGCGAGTGCCCGCTAGGGCACAGGGTCATAACCGCCGACGTGCAGGGGATTGCAGCGAGCGATGCGCCTCACGGCAAGCCAGCAGCCTCTCAAAACACCGTACTTCTCAATCGCCTGGACGGCGTATTGCGAGCACGTTGGGTAATAAATGCAGGCGTCAGGCAATAAGGGCGAAATAACCTGTTGATATATGCGAATAGGAGCGATGGCAACACGTCGCAAAACGTGATTGCTCATCGCTCCTCCCCGGCAACGCCGGCGCGTTTCATAAGCGAACGCAATGCATTGTCCATCTCCTGCGGCGAGGAAACCCTCGTCTTGGGAGTTGCGAACAAGATGATGTCATAACCCGCAACGGGAAATCCACAGCTGCGGGCGGCCTCGCGCATCACACGCTTAGAACGGTTGCGCACGACAGCACAACCGAGCCGTTTAGCACCAACGAAGGCGACCCTTCCGGAGTCGCCTTCGCCAACCGATTCACATATGGTCATTCGAATCAGAGGGTGATTGAAACGACGCCCCTGACTGAACACATGCTCGAAATCTTGCCGAGACTTAATAGTCTTCATGCGAGATGTGTGTATCGCTGCTAGACAGTGAGACGCTTGCGGCCCTTGGCGCGACGACGGGCGAGCACGGCACGACCACCCTTAGTGGCCATACGGGCACGGAAGCCATGGGTCTTGGCACGCTTACGCTTATTAGGCTGATACGTACGCTTCATCTTAAGTTCCTCCTGCTGCATTTCGAGTGTCCGCGGGGGCGCGGACGCAGATATAGACACGTGAGCTTGAAGATTGTAGGGAAATCAATGTTCAAATGTCAAGAAATCAAAGGTAAAAGGTTGCGCAGTTCACACGGTTCCCCCATAAGCCGAGCTCGATTTAGCGGTGCATGGCAACTTTTCACGATATTTCATCGAGTTTTCAACAGTTCATGTTGGCAATGTTGAGAACTTTTCGTCCGTTTTCCAAAGTTTTCAACAGGTTTTGAAAAGTTGTCGAAAGATGAGAAACATTGCACGGTGAGCTACTATTTGTTCGAAACCTTTTGAAAGATTGCGAGCGGCATGTCTGACGACTTTTACACCATGGTCGATTCCGGAGACCCGGCACCCGACAACGAGCACATCACCGGCGTGCGCGAAGAGCGTGAGGAAGGCGAGCAGACGACCACGCAGGCGCCAAAAGCCATGTACGCCGCGCGCATCGCCGTCTATGACGACATGCTGTCGACACCGCGTGTGATCGTCATTGATCCGCAAGATGTCCGCACGTATTTGGAAGAGACGACCAACACCGTCTACCAGTGCATGAAAGAACAAGGTGGCCATATCTCGCTCATGGTCATCCGCGAGATTGTCGAAAACTTTATCCACGCACACTTTGCCGAGCCCATCATCTCGATTCTGGACGGCGGAGACACCATCCGCTTTGCTGATCAAGGACCCGGCATCGACGACAAGGAGCGCGCTTTCGACTTTGGCGTTACCAGCGCAAACAGCAAGATGAAGCGCTATATCCGTGGAACCGGAGCAGGGTTTCCCATGGTGCAGGAGTATTTGGAAAACGCCGGCGGGGCCGTGTCCATCGAGGACAATATGGGCAACGGCACCGTGGTTACAGTAAGCCTGGACCCTAAACGCGTGCAGGAAATCGAACGCGCCGGCGGGCGCGGTGCTGCCGTGCGGCCCGAGACGGAGCAGCCCGCATATCCCCTGCCGGGAGCTTTTGCGCAGCAGCCCATGGCAACGCAACAGATGCAGCCCCGCGTGGGACAGATGCAGCAGCCCGGAATGCTTCCTACACAAGAGCCCCAGGCGGCGTCGATGTCGATGCCGCCAAACGTGCCACAGGCCATGCCGCTGGCGGATCAGGATACAGCAGCAATGCAGCAGGCGACGGGGGCACCGGGTAGCCAGCAAATGGGCTATCAGCCGTACCAACAGGGATATCCATATCAGCAGATGCAGCCACTGGGGTATGGCCAGCAGTTCCCGCAGCAGTACCAGCAGGGATATCAGCAGCCGTACCAGCAGATGCCGCAGCAGCAGTACAACCCCTGGGCCCAGCAGATGCCTCCGCAGCCTTACCAACAGTGGCCTCAAAGTTTTCAACAGCAAATGCCGCCGATGCAGAGTTCTCAACAACCAGCAGCTCAAATGATGTATCCTAATGCAGCAAATCAGTATGCGCAGCCACAACCGGACGTGTTCGTAAGCGATCGCGGCAACGCCGCGCTGGGCTATCTGGCGCAAAATCAAGCGTGCGGTGCTACCGATCTGGCGAGGGCGTTTGGAAACTCGGCCCCCACTTGGTCACGCACGCTCAATGACTTGGCGCAGGCCGGCTTGGTCATCAAGCATGGCCAGAAATACCATCTGACCGAACTCGGCGCCGCTCGCGTGCGAGCTCAGAGCTAAAGAACGGGAGAGATAGTGGACGAGGAAGCAAGCATCATCCTGGGGGATGCCATCGCCTTTTGCCAGCGCGACGGCCAAGATGCACGCCTCATCAACATGCTGGGGCAATCGCGCGCCATAAGCCTGACCGAAGATACGCTCACGATCGAGGCCCCCTCGCGCTTTGCCATCGCGCAGCTCAAAAAGCATCAGCCGACCATTGAGGCCTATCTGGAAGAAATCGCCTTTGCACCGATTGCGCTCGACATCGTGGCACCGCAAGGCGCCGCGACGGAATCCGCCACGGCTCCCGCTGCTTCCCCGGCGGCGCCGGCCTCCGCAGGCGACGTGCCGACAATCGAGCACCAGCACAGCGATGTTTCCCGTGAAACCATGGCACCGTTGCCGACCGCGGCGGCGACGTCAACGAACGCACCCGTCACGCACATGCCCATCGCTCACGACGCAACGACGGGCGCGGATTCGGGCATTGCAATCAAGAACACGCTCTCGGCCGATGATTTTCGTCGCATGATGAACCAGATGAAGGGCGGAGCGCCAACTAAATCCGCGCAAGCTGCGACCCCCGCTTCACCCATGCCAGCACCGACCGTACCGGCCGAGCAGAATACGGATGGAGCCCCACTCGCCGCGAACTCAAAATTTACCTTTGAGAACTTTGTCTACGGCCCCGAGAACAGCCATGCCTATCGCTCGGCACTCAAGTTTGCCGCCCTCGCGGACGAGCGGGGCACGTGCACATCACTGTTCATCTACGGCAAATCGGGCCTGGGCAAGACGCACCTGCTGCTTGCCATCAAAAACGAGCTCGCCGAAAAGTCGCCCGAGATCAAGGTCAAGTATGCCAACTCCCAGGCATATCTGGACGACCTGATGACCGAGTTCGACCGCCAAAAGAAGAGCAACGCCCCCATCATGCAGGCGTACCACGGCGTGGACGTGCTCATCATCGACGACATCCAAAACATCATCGGCAAGCGCGCGAGCGTGGACTACTTTTTCCAGCTCATGGACGAGTTCATCCGCAACAACAAGAAGGTCGTCATCGCGGCAGACCGCGCCCCCAAGGACCTGAGCATGGACGAGCGTCTAACCAGCCGCTTCAACGCCGGCATGCTCTGCCTGGTCGCAGAGCCCAGCTACGAAATGAAATACAAGATCTTGCAGCGCTATTACGAGAGCACCATCGTCGCCGCTCCCGAGGCAGGCGACGACTCGCTGCTGGCGGCCTATGGGGGCGACGGCGGGCACCTAACCGACGAGCACTTTAAACACATGGCCGAGGTCTCGGGCACCAACATCCGCGAACTCGAGAGCTTTTGCGAGCGCTGCGCCGGCGAGGCGGGCGACCGCGAGCGCGAGGGCGGGGAGCTCACCTTTGACGATATCGACGCCATCGCCAGCCAGTACTTTGACACATCGGCCAAAAAGATCAACGTCCAGACGGTTCAGTCCGTCATCGAAGAGCAGTACGGCGTGACGCACGAGGAGCTCATCGGCCCGCGTCGCAACGCCAATATCGCCAAAGCACGCCATATCGCTATCTACCTGGCCATCGAGATGTGCGAGATGACGACCACGGCGGTGGGCGCCGAATTTGGCAACCGCAACCACTCGACCGTCAGCACGAGTTACAAAAAGGTCCAGAAGATGATCCAGGAAGACCGCACCGTCACCGAAGACCTCAAGTCGCTGCGCGATAAAATTACACTGCGCTCGTAGGGAAATAGAGACACCTGTTGAAAACTTGTCGAAACCACGGGCATAAGGTGTCTAAAACCCAACCCGCGGTGATGAAAAGTTTTGCGCAGGTTTTGAACGTGGAAAACCACCCCTGTTGCACACAGGTTGCTGTCGATTCTCTTTCTTGGTCTGACCTGCGTCTTTGGGAGTAATCAACAGTTTCGTCAGTGCTATTACTATTATTAAGATATTTATATCTATAGAAAGGTATTAAAAGATGAAGTTCACCGTCAGCCAGAGCTCGCTTACACAAGCCATCGGCGTCGTTATGAAGGGTGTCGCTTCGGCATCCACCCTTCCCATCCTGTCGGGCGTGCTCGTTAAGGCCCAAGACGGCATCTTGGAATTCCAGACCTCTAACTACACTATCTCGATCCGTCATCGCATCGCGGCGCATGTCGAAGAAGAGGGCGAGATGGTTATCCCCTGTAAGATGCTCTCCAATATCACCAAGACCCTCCCCGATGCCCCGGTTACCTTTGAGCTGTCCGAGCGCCAGGTGCTGATTGGTTGCGAGAAGAGCTCTTTCCGCCTGAACACGCTCGATGCCAATGACTTCCCCGAGTTTCCGGCCTATGCCATCGAGAGTGCCGTGGAGCTGCCGACCGATGTCTTGTCCGAAATGGTCGGCCGCGTGTGGCGCGTCACCTCGACCGACAAGGCTCGCCCCATCCTGGGCGGCGTGCACATGAAGGTCGAGAACAACACCGTACGCCTGGTAGCGACCGATTCCTTCCGCTTGGCCGTGTGCGATACGCAGGTCGAGACCTCGACCCTCGAGGGCTCCTTTGAGCTCAACGTTCCGGCTGACGCCTTTAACGATGCGCTGAACATCATGGCCAGCCAAGCGACCATCATGATCGGGGCTACCGACACCCAGGTCGTCTTCGAGGCCGGCAACACCACCTACGTGTCGCGTCGCATCGAGGGCGTGTACCCCAACTACAAGCAGCTCATCCCCGATTCGTGCGTGACGAGCGTCAAGATCGACGTCGCCGCCTTTAACGCCGCCCTCAAGCGCGTGGCCGTTATCGCGAGCGCCAACCCCGCCGTCAAGTTCGAGATCGATGTCGAGAACGGGCAGATGGGCCTGTCCTCCATTTCCAATGACCAGGACCTTGCGCAGGAGACGATCGATGTCGCGGCCGAGGGCGAGTCGGGTACCATCGCCTTCAACTACCACTACATCTTCGGCTGCCTCAATGCCCTGTCCAAGGAGAAGGAGATCACGCTGGAGCTCAAGAGCTACTCGCAGGCGGGCATCTTTAAGTCCTACGACAAGATCAACTACCTGTACCTGGTCATGCCGGTCCGCATCTAGCGCTGCGCCATGACCATGTTCGCCCGCGATCTTTCCGTCGCGCACTACCGCAGCTTCGATAGCTATCGCCTTGCCCTGGACGAGGGCGTGACGATACTTGCGGGACCCAACGCGGCGGGAAAGACCAATCTCATAGAGGCGCTGCAGCTGCTGACGAGCGGCGCCTCGTTTAGGCATCCGACCGCAGCCGAGCTCGTCCATGACGGCGTGGGCTCGTGCAAGATCGAGCTGAGGCTCGAGGGCGACGGCCGCGTGCTTGATATGGGATTGAGCGCGGAGGACGGTAAGCGCTCGTTTAGCCGCAACGGCAAGAGATGCTCTGCCGCCGGTGTGCGCGGGGTTCTTCCGAGCGTGCTGTTTTGCCCCGACCATCTGGACATGGTTAAGCGTGGCGCCAGTGTGCGCCGCGCCGCCCTTGATGACTTTGGCATGCAACTGAGCGCACGCTATGCCGATCTTGCGAGCACCTATGGGCGCTGCGTGACCCAGCGTAACGCCTTGCTCAAGGAGACCTGGTGCTGCCGCGAGATGCTCGGCGCGTGGAACGATTCGATTGCCCGCGCGGGCTCGGCCCTGCTCGTGCACCGGTTGGCTCTGCTCGACCGGCTGGCGGGCCATGTGCACACTGCCTACGGGCAAGTAGCGTCAGGTGAGGCCGCCAACGTGACCTATGCGTCCACGCTGGGGGCTTTGCCCCAGGTCGAGGATCGCGAAGAGCTGAAGGGTTGGGCGTACGAGCGCATGCTGGCCGCCCTTGACGAGCATGCCGACGAGGAAATTCGCCGCGGCGTGACGTTGGTGGGACCGCATCGCGACGAGATTGAGTTTACCGTGGCGGGTCGCTCCGCCCGTTCATTTGCCAGCCAAGGACAGCAGCGCACGCTGGTGCTGTCCTGGAAGGTGGCCGAGGTTGCCGTGGCTCGCGATGTCCTGGGCACCGCCCCACTGCTGCTTTTGGACGACGTGATGAGCGAGCTCGACGGCGAGCGTCGCGGCGCTTTCCTGCGGCTGATCGGCGATGATATCCAGACGGTCATAACTACGACCAACCTGGGGTACTTTACCGATGACCTGCTTGATCGAGCCAAGGTGGTGAGCATGGGTGAGACGTGCTAATTACGAGCGCGAGAGCGAGACAGTCGCCTTCAGCGGGTTTTTGAACGCAGAGCGCCAGCGCATCCTGGCGGCTGCAACGCCTAAGCGCCGTGCGCAGATGGAGGCCGCCGAGGAGTCGCGCACGGTCTATCGCGCATGGAACGCGGTGTGCTCGGGCACGCGCGAGGGGCGGCATGTGACGGGACTGCGCTACCTGCCCGAGTCCAATGAGCTGCTGGTGTATCTCGACTCGCCCTCGTGGACGCAGGAAATGACGTTGTTGCGCGAGATCATCCGCGTGCGCATGGAGCGCGCCGGTGCGCATGTGGACGGCCTGGTGTTCAAAACCACCGCGCCCGGTCACACGCCGCCCGCCGCCAAGGAGCGCCTGCGCCCGGCGACGACCGAGCGCCCGCCGGCCCCGCACGCCGAACTAAGTGAGGCCGAGTGCACCGAGATCGAGCGCCAGGTGGCGCCCATCGAAGACCAAAAACTGCGCGAGGCCCTCGAGAATGCCATGAGAGCCAGTGCCGAGTGGGCCAAGGGCGTGCAAAGCAAAAAAGAGCCTTAAATCGCATCTGGTGGCCTTGTAGAGCCAAATACCCTCGGTCCCGAGGGTATTTTTTTACGATAAACTAGTAAGGCTGTACACATTTTCTTGACTGAAGGAGGACGTGTGGCAAACGAAAACGATTACGATGGCGGCGAGATTAAGATTCTCGAAGGTCTCGAGGCCGTTCGTAAGCGCCCGGGCATGTATATCGGCTCGACGAGCGCCAGCGGTCTGCATCACCTGGTGTGGGAGATCGTTGACAACTCCGTCGACGAGGCCATGGCCGGTTTCTGCACCGAGATCCAGGTGACGGTCCACGCCGACAACTCCATCACGGTCGTCGACAACGGGCGCGGCATCCCCGTCGACGAGCACCCTGTTAAAAAGATCCCGACGCTCGAGGTCGTCATGACGATCCTGCACGCCGGCGGTAAGTTCGATAACTCGGCCTATAAGGTCTCGGGCGGCCTGCACGGCGTGGGCATCTCCGTCGTCAACGCACTGTCCAAGCGCGTGGTCGTTCAGGTTCGTCGCGATGGCAACACCTACGAGATGGAGTTCTCGCGCGGCAAGACCGTCAAGAAGATGGAGGTCGTAGGCACCTCGGATTCGACGGGCACCACCGTCACCTTCTGGCCCGACGACGAGATCTTCGAGACCTGCATCTACGATTTCGATACGCTGCACAACCGTCTGCAGGAGACGGCGTTCCTCAATAAGAACCTCAAAATCGTGCTGACCGACGAGCGCGAGGCGACTCCCCACGTGGAGGAGTTTTGCTACGAGGGTGGCATCATCGACTTCGTCAAGTTCCTCAACGAGGGCAAGGACGTCCCCGAGGCCTTTAAGGAGCCCATCTACATCGAGGGCAAGTCGGACCCGGACGCGCCTGTGGCCAAGATGGGCGAGGTCGAGGTTTCCCTGCAGTGGAATAGCGGCTACGGCGAGAACGTCATGTCGTTTGCCAACGACATCTACACTCCCGAGGGCGGCATGCACCTTGAGGGCTTCCGCACCGCGCTCACCCGTGTGATCAACGATTACGCGCGCAAGCAGAACCTGCTCAAGGAAAAAGACGCCAACCTGACCGGCGACGATGTGCGCGAGGGCCTTTCGGCCGTTATCTCGGTCAAGCTGCCCGATCCGCAGTTTGAGGGCCAGACCAAGGCCAAGCTCGGCAGCTCCTATATGCGCGCGCTCACGCTCAAGATCGTGACCGACGGCCTTACCGATTACCTCGAGGAGCATCCCAAGCCCGCTCGTGAGATCGTCAAGAAGGCGCAACAGGCCTGCAAAGCGCGCAACGCCGCCCGCAAGGCGCGCGAGGCGACCCGCCGCAAGAGCCTGCTCGAGACGGCGTCCCTGCCCGGTAAGCTCGCCGACTGCTCGGTGCGCGATGCCGAGCTGACCGAGCTCTTCATCGTAGAGGGCGACTCGGCAGGCGGCTCGGCCAAGGACGGCCGCCGCCGAGACATCCAGGCGATTCTGCCCCTGCGCGGCAAGATTCTGAACGTCGAGCGCGTGGGCGACCACCGCGCGTTTTCGAGTGACACCATCCAGTCGCTCATTACCGCGATAGGCTGCGGCGTCACGACGAGCGCCGGTGACGGCGGCGACTTTGATATCACCAAGGCCCGCTACCACAAGATCATCATCATGACCGATGCAGATGTCGACGGCGCGCATATCCGTATCCTGCTGCTGACGTTCTTCTACAAGTACATGCGCCCGCTGATTGACGCCGGCTACGTGTACGTCGCGTGCCCGCCCATCTTTGGTATCAAAGTGCGCAACAAGATCCACTACGTGTATCCCAATGGTCGCCAGCCCGAAGACGAGATCTTGCGCGATACCATCCAGAGCCTGGGGCTGAATCCCGATGACAACGACGAGGACGGCAAGGCCAAGGACGGCAAGATCACCAAGAAGCGCAAGGGTTACACCGTTCAGCGCTACAAGGGCCTGGGCGAGATGGACCCCAAACAGCTTGCCTCGACGACGATGGACCCCAAGACCCGCATTCTGCAGCGCGTGTCGATCGAGGACGCCGTGGTGGCGGACCGCGCCGTGCGCGAGCTCATGGGTTCCGAGGTCGGCTATCGCCGCGAGTACATCGAGAAGCACGCGCACGACGCGCGCTTCTTAGACGCCTAACCTGTTCGGCTTTCCCAGCCACCGCACCTTCGCCCTCAATCGTCGGTCGCGTACCCAAGTACGCTTCCCTCCTCTTTCGAGCGAATCTGCGGCACCTGGAAAAGCCGTCTCCGTGGCAGGGAACTAATGGACCACGCAAACCATGAGGAGGTAACGTGGCAGACGATATCAACAACAACGAGGGCATGGACGAGGCCGGGGACGCTGGTATGCCCGATGATCTGAAACGCCTGCTTGCCCGTGCTGAGCAGGGCGAGGACGGCGATCCTGACGCCTATAACCCCGATGCCGATGATGAGGAAGAAGAAGACGACGCCGAGCTCGAGGAGAGCTTTGGCGAAGTCGACCGTGGCGCCTCGGCCGGCGAGGATATCAACGGCGGCCAGCTCCAGATTTCGGAGTTCGGTCGCGAGATGAAGCAGTCGTTTATCGAGTATTCGATGTCGGTTATCACGGCGCGTGCCCTGCCGGACGTGCGCGACGGCTTAAAGCCGGTACACCGCCGTATCCTGTATGCGATGAACGAGAGCGGCATCTACCCCAACCGCCCACATAAGAAGTCGGCCTGGACGGTCGGCGAAGTTATCGGTAAGTACCACCCGCATGGCGACTTCGCGGTCTATGAGGCCATGGTCCGCCTGGCGCAGTGGTTCTCCATGCGCACGCCGCTCATCGACGGCCACGGCAACTTCGGCAACATCGACGGCGACGGCGCGGCGGCCATGCGTTACACCGAGAGCCGCCTGGCAAAGCCCGCCATGGAGCTGCTGCGTGACCTGCAGAAGGATACCGTCGACTGGCAGCCCAACTACGACGAATCGCTCGCCGAGCCCGTGGCACTGCCTGCGCGCTTCCCCAACCTGCTGGTCAACGGCAGCCAGGGCATCGCCGTCGGCATGGCCACCAATATCGCCCCGCACAACCTCACCGAGGCGATCGAGGCAACCTGCTACCTGATCGATAATCCCGACGCCACTGTCGACGAGCTCATGCAGATCATGCCCGGTCCGGACTTCCCCACCGGCGCCATCATCATGGGCAGTGCCGGTATTAAGCAGAGCTACGAGACCGGCCGCGGCTCCATTACCGTGCGCGCCAAGGCTCACGTGGAGTCCACCAAGACCGGCCGCAGCCGCCTGGTCTTTACCGAGATTCCCTACATGGTCAACAAGGGCACCCTGCAGGAGAAAATCGCCCAGCTCGTCAACGACAAGCGCATCGAGGGCATCTCGGATATGCGCGATGAGTCCAACCAGAAGGGCATTCGTCTGGTCATCGAGCTCAAGAAGGGCGTCATTCCGCAGGTCGTGCTCAACAACCTGTATAAGTACACCTCGCTGCAGACGACCTTCGGCGCCAACAACCTGGCGCTCGTCAACGGCGTTCCCAAATGCCTGAGCCTGCGCGAGATGCTGCAACACTACATCGACCACCAGGTCGACGTCGTCACTCGCCGCACCCGCTTCGACCTTAAGAAGGCTCAGGCCCGCGCGCATATCCTCGAGGGTTACCTGATGGCCCTTGACCATATCGACGAGGTCATCAGCATCATCCGTTCCTCGCAGACCGATTCCGAGGCCAGCAGCCGCCTGATCGAGCGCTTTGGCTTTACACCCGAGCAGACCACGGCCATCCTCGAGATGAAGCTGCGCCGCCTGACCGGCCTGGAGCGCGACAAGATCCAGGAAGAGCTGGACGGCCTGCGCCGCGCCATCGCCTACTACGAGGACCTGCTGGCGCACGAGGAGAAGATCCTGGGCGTCATTAAGGAAGAGATGCGCGAGATCTCCAAGAAGTTTGGCGATAAGCGCCGCACCGAGATCAGCCAGGTCGAGAAGGACCTGGACGTCGAGGACCTCATTGCCGACGAGGACATGGTCGTGACCATCACCCACACCGGCTATGTCAAGCGCATCCCGGTGGCCGCCTACCGCGCCCAGAAACGCGGCGGCAAGGGCGTGTCGGGCGTCAACCTCAAAGAGGACGATGTCATCGACGAGATGTTCATCGCGTCCACGCACGAGTACGTGCTGTTCTTCTCGAGCAAGGGCAAGGTCTATCGCCTGAAGGTGCACGAGCTGCCGGTGGGTACGCGCCAGGCGCGCGGTACCGCGATCGTCAACCTGCTGCCCTTCGAGGAGGGCGAGAAGATCGCGAGCGTCATCAGCTGCCGCGAGTTCCCTGCTGACGAGTACCTGATGTTTGCCACCAAGAGCGGCATGGTCAAGAAGACCGTGATGAGCGCATATGACCGCAGCCGTCGCGACGGCCTGATCGCTATCAACCTGCGTGACGGCGACGCGCTGCTGAACGTGCGCCGCGTGCGCGAGGGCGACAAGATTATCCTGGCCACCACCGCGGGCAAGGCGATCATGTTCTCCGAGGAGCAGGTGCGCGCCACCGGCCGCGATACCAGCGGCGTTCGCGGTATCGGTATGAAGGACGGCGTGAGCGTTCTGGGCATGGAAGTCACTAACGGCAACGGCGATCTGTTCGTCATCACCGAGCGCGGCTACGGCAAGCGCACGCCGGTTGCGGACTACCCGGAGCAGAATCGCGGCGGCCAGGGTGTCTACACCATCCAAATGACCGAGCGTAAGGGTAACCTCGCGGCCATGAAGACGGTGGGCCCGCAGCACGAGCTGTTCATCGTGACAGAGGGCGCGACGGTCATTCGTGTCAAGACCGACGAGATCAGCCAGACCGGCCGCGCCACCCAGGGCGTCAAGATGATGGCCGTCGACGACAACGACCGCATCTGCGCCGTAGCCCGCATGACGGCCGCCAAGGAGAAGCCCGAAGACGAAGGCGCCGAGGCCGCAACCGACGCCGAAGAGGCCCCAGTCGACCTAGGCGACGGCAACGACATACCAGAGGATCTCCTGGACGAGTAAGAGGCCCTAGCTGGTAGAAAATATCAGGCCCCATATATCGGCGGTCGGCGCACTGCGCGCCGACCGCTTTTTGAAAATCTTTGAACCCCACGTCGGCCCCGGCTGCCCGGCGGCATGCGAAGTCGATCGCGAGTTCCGCACGAGCCGGAGAGCACTTAATGT
>NZ_QROZ01000013.1:0-13007 GCF_003475205.1 Collinsella sp. AF36-3AT
TATTTGCTCAATGTGTTCGGCTGAGATCGGAAATCAACCGTCACTGCACCTCCGAGTTTTGACTATCGTCAAGGGCGGCCGTGCAAGACGTGCGACCCATAACAACATATCGACAAAAAAGACCGCCGGCGCGGGGCGGCGCCGGCGGTTGCGAGAGAATATCGATTGTTGGCTGTTACGCAGCGACGGCCTCGTAGACCGTGGCGCCCGAGAAGCTGTCGTGCAGGCTCTTGCCACAGATCCACGGCAGTTCGACGACCTCGCAGACCGTGTTGACCAGCTCGGAGCAGTCAGTAAAGTGGCCCTTATCGTTGAGGGCCTCGCAATCCTGAACACGCCAATAGCCATCGGTGTGCGTGATGTAGTACTCGTGATCGTTGATCGACACGAAAGCGCGCGTCTTGGAACGCAGCAGCTTCAGAAATCCTTCGAAGTCGGTCTCGACGACATCTCCAGCCTGGAACATGATGTTACCTCCTGGCCCGGCGCCACCATGGCGCGTTGATAAACGTTGGCACTCCTTTAGTAAAACCTTTATCAGAGCTTATGCGCGCATCATTTAGGCAAGTGGTAAAAAACCGCAGGGTAGACGGGATAAAACGTTTAATCATCCCACCGGTTTGTCACATTCTGGCTGAAGTTTTATGCAAACCAACTTTTCCACTTGGTAGCTTGCGTTGTTTGGGGCCGGCTGCGCGATTACGATTTTGGTTCGGCGGGTAAGAACGAGGCATCGAAACCAACGTCAGGAGGACACATGGAGACCATCGAGGCGCTCATCCACCGCCGCAGCTGCCGCAAATACAGCGATCGCCCCGTCGAGGCAGAAAAGCTCGCACGCATTATCGAGGCAGGCCAGTACGCGCCCAGCGGCATGGGACGCCAGCCGGTGACGTTTGTCGCCGTTACCGACCCCGCAACCGTCGAGCGCCTCTCGCAGCTCAACGCCCAAGTTATGGGCAGCGAGGGAGATCCCTTCTACGGCGCCAAAACCGTTGTGGTGGTGCTCGTCGACCGCAGTGTGCCCACGCACCTGGAAGACGGCTCGCTCGCCATGGGCAACCTGCTCAACGCAGCCTATGCGCTGGGCGTCGATTCGTGTTGGATCCACCGCGCGCACGAGGTCTTTGACTCACCCGAGGGACTGGAACTGCTGGCCAAGTGGGGTCTGCCCGCCGACGGAAGCCTGCGCGGTGTGGGCAACTGCACTCTGGGCTATGCCGAAGACGCACTCCCCGAGGCAAAGCCGCGCCGCGACAACGTCGTGTACGTCAGGTAATTAGTTCCGCCGTTCTAACGAACGGCGGCCCCGCTGACGCTGCGCGAGCCGCATTCACGCCAATCTGACGTTCAATTTCGAGGGCGCGACCAAAAGGTCAGCGCCCTCTCATTTCACGTCACCTTGGCGCAAATGCGGTTCGCTCGCTGTTGGTGACTGACATCGGGTGCACCACTGTTGACATTCGACACTTGGGCAGTTTAAAAAGGCCCCGTCCCAAATTTGCTGCCCCACTCGCAACTTATCTTGCCGATGGAGTTGTCGTCGTTTCGTTCGTGTGAGTCGTTTCGGCTTCGCTGCCTTGTTCGTCCTCGTCCTTTTGCGCATCGGCGATAGTGGAGGCCGCCGCAACGATACCACGCTGAGGCGCCACGCCCGTCTGGGCCTGAGCGCCCTCGACAAGCTCCGTGCCGGCATGCGCGAGCTCGGGAGACTTAAACATTGCGTCCAGATTGGCCCCGCCGCCGGCGTAACCAAGCGCCGCGAGCGCGATGACAACCACCGCAACAACGACCGCGATCGGAACATAGCGATGCCAGCCTGCGGGATTGAGGCCGCTACGGCGAGCAGCGCCGCGGCCGATGTAGCCCAGTGTTCCGTCGTGCTTGAGCTTAGAGCCCACCACGCGCTTGCGCCCCCACAGCGACGATTCGGCCTGTATGGCCAAGCGAGCGCTTGCCGAAGGGTAGCCGTATTTGGTGCGCTTGAACGAACCGTCGAACCCCGACGCGTGCTTGCCCCACGTCCGCGAAGTCGTGCGACGGTTGACCGGCACCGTGGGCTTTCGAGCCCGATTTGGTTTTGAAGTCTCCGCCATACGCCCCCGCACGCCGTAACGCAATCGAAACATTACTGCTTTGGACTGTATCACACGCGCCGCACGCGGTCACGAGCGCCTCGCTCAGCGGTCGTCGTCCTTCAGCAAGCGCCACAGGGTCGTGCGGCTTATTCCCAGCACCTCGGCAGCGCGGGTCCGGTTGCCCTGAAGGTAGCCTACGACCAGCCGCGCGATGTCGCGTTCGGTATCGGTCAATGGACGCAGGATATACAGGTCGCTGTCGAGCGTCGGAGTGCCAAAGGTTGCGGTTTTGATGACATCCTCCTGGGCGAGCACCTCCTCCGCCACCGCGCGCTCCGCCACACCCGACCCTACTAATATATAGAGTCGTTCCGAGACCTCGCGAAGCTGCAGATAGTTGCGTGGCCAGCGATAGCCGTTGAGCGTCGAGGCAGCCTCCTCAGACATACTCGGAGCGGTAGTTCCAAAGACATCTGACAGATACGACAAATACTGCGCAACCTTTTTCGATGCGCCACCCTGCTCGGCAATCGCAGGCGCCACACTCACTGCGCACGCCAAGCGCTCGGTTACAAAAGCGGCCTGATCGCTTTCGCCACCGCCCGGCATATCGTTTGCCGTCAGAACCACATGGCAACGCGCGGCCAGCGCCGTGTCGGTCATCGTAGAGACAAGCTCGCGCAGACGCTGCGGCGAAAGTGCATGCCAGCCGCCAATACAAAGGGTCAGCCTTGCCTGGAACAGCGGCGATTCCGAGCTTTTGAGGAGATGGCGCCAGCCGCGATCTGTGAGCTCGTCAAGTGCCACGGACACAAAGGGTTCGTCAGCATAAGGCCCATCCAGATAGAGGCGTTTTGCAATCTCTGCCTGGCCAGCACCCAGCTCGCCCTCCAACATGAGGGGCACGCCGCGAGCATAGCTTTCGCAGACGGGGCCAGAGACCGCAGCGGCACCCTCGACAATGCCGTACGCGCTTGCCTCGTAGCGCGCCTCGACCTCATCTGCGTTAAGCCACTCAATGCCCGCGTGTGCCGCCACACCGCGCACCTCGCGGATCACGACCACCCAAAGCGCGCCGTCTTCCTTGGCGACCGGACGCACCGTGAGGCTCAAGCGCCCTCCCGCATGCCCCATCACCAGACGCGTGCCGTTGCCCACGCGCCCCAGGCGCTCGGCGACAAATGCCGCGACATCTTGCTCGAGCGCGACATCATCCATGGTCGAAATCGCCACGTGTCCATGCCCATCGATTGCCAACGCCGAGGCCCCGGCAGCAGCCAAGGCCTCGATCAAGATTTGTAGCTTGGCGTCACTGTTCATATTGCGTCCCGTCCTCGACGCCACGCCGCCACCGACGGCCGCGCGGGCGAGTGTTTCAAAATTGAACGATATTGCTCACCAAACACTATAGGGCAGAGGCCGCCGTCCTGCGAGTATATGAGTTGCCCCGCATCGCCATCCTGGCGGGGCGATAAGAGCTCTTCGGGACCTATAAACCTGCGGACAAGCCATACCCGCAAGAGCTCCTATCGCTCCACCGCGGACATGCGCTCACCAGCATGCAGCACGCAAATAAGCTACTTCTCTACCAGATTCCCAGCACGTGCTGCATTCCCAAACTCATGCACGCAATGCCAATCCAGCAGCAAAAGCCCAATGCGATGGGCTTACCGCCCTTTTTGACCAGCTCGACGATATCGGTATTAAAGCCAATAGCCGCCATGGCCATCACGATAAAGAACTTCGAAAGCTCCTTGATGGGCGCCGTAATGGACGCGGGAAGCTGAAGCACCGTGGTGATTACGCTCGCCAGCACAAAGAACAGCACAAACATGGGAAACGCGCGTTTAAGCGAGAACGTGCTTTTGGCGTCGCCGCCGGCCTTGCGCGCCAGATGCATCTGCCAGCATGCGAGAACCAACGTAATGGGAATAATGGCCAGCGTCCTGGTGAGCTTGACCACCGTGGCGCTCTCGAGCACATTGGCACCGGGATGCATGCTGTCCCAAGCGCTCGCCGCAGCCGTTACGGACGAAGTGTCGTTGATGGCGGTGCCGGCAAACAGACCAAAGCCCTCGTTGGTCAGCCCGAGCATGCCGCCGAGCGTCGGAAACACGAGCGCCGCGATAACGTTAAACAGGAAGATGACCGAAATAGCCTGGGCAATCTCACGATCGTCGGCATCGATGACGGGCGCGGTCGCGGCGATGGCAGAACCGCCGCAAATCGACGAGCCCACACCCACGAGCGTCGCAATCTTGCCCGGCACGCGCATAACGCGGCAGAGCACGAAGGCGATGACAAGCGAGGTCGAGATCGTCGCCACGATAATCGGCAGCGACTGAGCGCCTTTGGACAGAATCTGCGAGAGGTTCATGCCAAAGCCAAGCAGGATTACCGCGTACTGCAAGACTTTTTTAGACGTATAGGTGACACCGGCGGCGAGCTGTTCGCGACGATTCTTGGGAAAGACGAGCGCCAGGACCATGCCAAAGAGGATGGCAAACACCGGCCCGCCGACCACCTCAATCTGTTTGCCGAGCAACGTCGCGGGGATGGCGACGATCAGGCAGAACAAGACGCCCTTCCAGCGCTCGCGTACGATATTCGCCAGTTGCATATGGGGTTCCTTCTTTCTATTTCACGTTTGCAACGGCTTATGATACGGCAACATTGAGCACAGCCCTGCGCAAACAAAGACTAAGATGCCGCAATAGTTCTTGGGCAACAGTCGAATTACCCACCGCGGAGAGCTGATTCGCGGCATAATTAACAACTGACATATGAGTTTGATAGAACAGTTGCGAGGCGCTATGGAAGAATCGATGCACGTCGGCGAGCAGGAAACGAGCCTACAGGACCAGTCCTACCACACCATTCGACGCAAAATCGTCTACCTGGACTACAAGCCGGGCGAAAAGCTGGGCGTCAAGCAACTTTGCGACGACCTGGATATGGGGCGCACCCCTGTGCGCGAGGCACTGGTGCGTCTGGCGCAAGAGGGCCTGGTGCGCACCGTGCCCCAGAGCGGTACCTACGTCTCACCCATCAACCTCACCCTTGCCGAGAGTGCCTGTTACATCCGCGAGCATCTGGAAAAGCAGGTGATTGTGGAGTGCTGTGCGCGCGCCACGTCGACCGGCATCGAGCAGCTCGACCGCGCCATCGCGCTGCAGGAAAAGGCCATGGCCGAAGAGGATCGCATCGGCTTCTTTTTGAGCGACAACCTCATGCATCACATGATTTTTAGCATCGCATGTCGCAGCACCGTGTGGTCGTGGCTCGAAGAGACCAATGCCGACCTGGAGCGCTTCCGCTGGCTGCGCGCCGCCACACAGGTTCTCGACAATCAGGACATCGTGAACGAGCACAAGCAGATTCGCCGCGCTATCGCCGGTCGCGACCCCATCGAAGCGAGCTTTTTGGTGAGCAAGCACCTGCATATGATGTTCCGCAACCAGACCGAGGTCCTGGACCAATATCCCAAGTACTTCGAGACCAGCAAGCTCCGCTAACCTGCCAAAAAGGGACAGGTTTATTTTGGCAGGTTTTATCTGGGCAAATGAAACAAGGCCCGACTCCGCCACAACGGAGCCGGGCCTTGTTCGCTAGAACGGCGGAACCAACTATTCCACGGTCACGCTCTTAGCGAGGTTTCGAGGTTGGTCAACGTCGCAGCCGCGCAGGATGGCGACCTCGCGGGCGAGCAGCTGCAGCGGGACGCTCGCCGTGATGGGACTGAATACGTCGCGGACGGCCGGCACGCGGATGATACAGTCGGCAATCTTGTTGATCTCCTCGTCGCCCTCGGTGGCAACGACGATGACCTTGGCACCGCGCGCCTTGCACTCCATAAGGTTCGATACGGTCTTGTCGTAAGTGGCGCTCTTGGTGGCCACGGCGATGACGGGGAAGCCCGGATCGATCAGCGCGATGGGGCCGTGCTTCATCTCGCCGGCGGCATACGCCTCGGCGTGCAGGTAGCTGACCTCCTTGAGCTTGAGTGCGCCCTCGTAGGAGATGGCAGCGCCCATACCGCGGCCCACGAACAGCGCCGACTGCGCGTCCTTGCACAGCAGGGCGGCCTCGTGCACGGCCTCGGTCTGCGTATCCAAAATCCACTGGATTTGTTCGGCCGTATCGGAAAGCTCGCGAAACATCATGCGCGTCTGCTTGGTGGTCAGACGGTACTTGACCTGCGCCAGCAGCAGAGCAAGCAGCGTCAGGCTCACAACCTGGCCGATGAAGCTCTTGGTCGAGGCGACCGCGATCTCCTTGTTGGCCTTGGTATAGATGACGCCGTCGCTCTCGCGCGCCACAGGGCTGCCCACCACGTTGGTGATGCCAAAGACCTTGGCGCCCTTGATGCGCGCATCGCGAATGGCGGCGAGGGTATCGGCCGTCTCGCCCGACTGGGACACAGCAACGACGAGCGTCGTCGGCGTGATGATGGGGTTGCGATAGCGGAACTCGCTGGCAGCCTCAACCTCGGTGGGAATGCGAGCCCAGCCCTCAATAAGGTTCTTTGCGATGAGTCCGGCATGGTAGCTGGTGCCGCAGGCGATCACGTAGACGCGATCGATGTCGTTGAGCTCCTCGAGCGAAAGGCCCAGCTCATCGATGTCGAGCTCGCCGGCCGGCGTCATACGACCGACCAGTGTGTCGCGCACGACGCGCGGCTGCTCGTGGATTTCCTTGAGCATAAAGTCGGGATAACCGCCCTTTTCTGCCATGTCCAGGTCCCAGTCGATGTGAGTGACCTTGGGCTCGATAACGTTGCCGGCCTCGTCGGTGTACTCGACGCCTGCGGGCGTGAGCTTGGCAAACTGACCGTCCTCGAGCACCACGACATCGCGGGTGGCGTCGATGAGCGCGATGACATCGGAGGCGACATAGGCGCCGGTCTCGCCCGCGCCGACCACGATCGGGGAATCCTTGCGGGCCACGGCGATCACGCCGGGCTCGTCAGCGCACACGGCGGCCAGACCATAGGCACCGACCACGTGGGTGCACGCCTCGCGCACGGAGGCCATCAGGTCGTGCGTCTCGGCATAAGCCTCTTCGATCAGATGCGCGAAGACCTCGGTATCAGTCTCGCTCTTAAAGTGGTGGCCGCGGCCCTCCAGCTCTTCGCGCAGCTCGGCGAAGTTCTCGATGATGCCGTTGTGGACGATGGCGATACGACCGTCGCAGCTGGTGTGGGGATGGGCGTTAACGACGGAGGGCTTGCCGTGGGTGGCCCAGCGGGTGTGGCCGATACCGCAGGTAGCGTCACTGTCGATGTTGGAAAGCTCGCTCTCCAGGCCCGCGACCTTGCCCACGCGGCGGATGACGTCGAGGTGCGCCGCGGCGCCCTCGCCCACCTCGAGCGCGACGCCCGAGGAGTCATAGCCGCGATACTCCATGCGCTTGAGGCCCGTGACCAGGATGTTCTTTGCAATATCAGAGCCGGTGTAGCCGACGATTCCGCACATAGGATAAATCCCTTCGTTCGCGTGACTGCAAGACGTCCACGCACAGGGGGCGCTGAGACGTATAACGTTCGAGTATTGTACTCACGCAAGCGCAAGCTGATATACCAGAAGTGGTATCTCAACTTAGATACCACCCGATGCACACATGCCCAACCGGTCCAAACCACCACAAAGGTGCCTGTCCCCTTCGTGGTGGTCGCGTTGGCAACAGCGTTTCCCCAGATAAAACCTGCCAAAATAAACCTGTCCCTTTTTGGTAGGTTTGGGATGCTACAATCTGGTTTGTACTTGAAACGCATCAAAGGGGCCGCTATGGCAAAGGTTAAAATCAGCGACGTCGCGCGCGAGGCCGGGGTTTCGCTGGGCACGGTTTCCAACGCGCTCAACCATCCCGAGAAGTTGCGCCCCGAGACCCTCAGGCTCATCAACGAGACCATCAATCGCCTGGGCTACCTGCCCAACCAAAGCGCTCGTCAGCTCGCGGGCGGCGCCACCAAGTCCTTTGGCCTGGTGCTCCCCCGTCTCGATCACGGCTTTTCGCTCCAAATCGCCAGCGGTGCCCACAACGAGGCACGCAAGCACGGCTATGACTTGCTCATCGCCAATGCCGATAACGACGATATTCTCGAGGATCATTACCTGCGCTACTTTATGGGCACGCAGATGTCCGGCGTCATGGTTCAGCCCATGGCATCCCCCGACTGGCACCCGGCCATGACTAAAATGCCCGTGCCGATCGTCCATCTGGACGTCCATTGTTCAGAACCCGGTTACTACGTGGCCGCCGACAACGAGGCACAGGGGCGCATTATCGCCGAGCTCGCCATCGCCCGCGGCGCACGCCATATTGTCGTTGTGGGTCGAGCAGCATTCATGCAGCTCACTCTGCGCGTCCTTGGCATCCACAAGGCACTTGCCCTGCATCCCGATATCAAGATCGAAGTCATCGACGCCGGCGAATGGAATACCGCTGCCGACGGCTACAGCATCGGCGCCCAGATTGCCGAGCGTCCTACTGACGAACGCCCCGATTTTGTCATCGGCCTTACCGATGTATTGGCCTCGGGCGTTATCTCGGCATTGACCGACAAAGGCATCACCGTCCCCGAACAGGTTCGCGTGGCCGGCTGCGACGGCAACCCGCTTGCATGGAGCGGGTCGGTCCCCCTCACCACGGTGGCACCCCCGGGCTACGAGATTGGCCGCAAGGGCGTTCAATTGCTCATAGAGCAAATCGAGGATAAACCTGCCGCCAAGACCAAACGAGTCCGCATCGGCTCCGCCGCGCGTACCGTCACCACGGCCACGGCCACGGCCACCGAGGACATTAACCGTCAGGAGCTCGTGCGCCCCTTCTTGCTCGAACGTGTGAGCACCCAAAAGGCCGAGCAGCACCCGACGGGCCCATCCGCGGCCCCAATAACCGACATCAACCTGGGCGCCTACCTGTAACAAAAAACGCCGCAACGGGAACAGTCCCGCTGCGGCGTTTTGCTGGCCCCATGTTCCCTCCCCGTTTAGCCGGACCTGCGACTACGGATATTTATGGAATGTAATCCATTTTTTCATTAACTTTTTTGTTAAAATAGACTCAATTCCATATTTTTAGATATTTCCTATAAGTATTGATTTTGCTCCAGTTTTTTCTCGCCAAGAAAGGGGTTTCATGAATCTGATTGATCGCAAACAATACCTCGACTGGCTCATTTCGTGGAAAGACTCGCACGTCATCAAGGTCGTTTCGGGCGTGCGAAGGTCCGGCAAATCAAAGCTATTCGAAATCTACCGTAGCTACCTGCGCGATCATGGAATCACAGGCGACCAGGTTATATCCCTCAACTTTGAAGACCTGGAGTTCGAGTCGCTTACGTCATATAGAGCACTCTACGACTACATTTCCGCCAGACTCGTCCCCGATAAGATGAACTACGTTTTTCTGGACGAGATACAGCACGTCGAGCATTTCGAAAAAGCCGTCGACAGTCTTTTTATCAAGGACAATGTCGACCTCTACATAACCGGTTCCAACGCTTATCTGCTCTCGAGCGAGCTGGCAACTTTGCTCTCCGGCCGCTACGTAGAGCTCAAGATGCTGCCCCTATCCTTTAAAGAGTTTTGCTCGGCAAAAACCAATGACGGAAAGGCTCCCGCGCAGTTGTTTGACGAGTACATAACCAGGGGCTCTTTTCCCTTTATCGCCGAGACGGGTATTCAGGGACCCCAGGCGCGCGATTATCTTATGAGCCTCTACGATACCATCGTCATACGCGACGTTATCGAACGCCTGAAGGTCTCGGACGTCCCGACCCTGCGCGATATCACCAAGTTCCTACTCCATAGCATTGGAAACCGGATCTCGATTAAAAAAATCTCCGACACGCTCTCGTCCAACGGCAACAAAACCGACCAGAAAACCGTAGCCAAATACCTCAAAGGCTTAACAGACAGCCTTGTGCTGTACTTTGCTCCGCGCTATAACGTGCGCGGTCGGCAGCTTCTTTCAACAAACGGCAAATACTACGCCGTTGACCTTGGACTTAGAGGCGCTCTCGTCAAAACCCAAAGCAGCGATATCGGTCATATCCTCGAAAATGTTGTTTATCTCGAGCTCCTACGCCGTGGATACGACGTCTACGTGGGCGATATCGACGGCGGGGAAATCGATTTTGTTGCCCTAAAGTCAGACGAGACAGCCTATTTTCAGGTTTCAGCCACAACGCTCGACGAAACTACCCTCAATCGAGAGTTGGCCCCCTTTAAGAAGGTCCGAGACAACTACCCCAAGACGCTTCTTACGCTCGACACGCTGTTTGCGGACGCGAACTACGAAGGAGTCCGCAAGCGCAACGTGATCGACTGGCTCCTGGAGTAACTTGTAACGTCATAACCCTCCGCCAGCTCCTTACCAAGGCCGCAGCCCCAGTCGCTTAAAGCACAATGCCCCTCTTATCGGCCAAAACAGCAATCTTGGCGTGATAAGAGGGGCTGACTGTGTCAGCCCCTCCACGCAGGCGCCGTTGCCGCCACCGTCCTGCGAGATCGGGCGCGGGGCATGGCGACTCGCGTGCAAACGCTAGCGCACGGCCTTGACCGCCGCCGGCAGATCGAACAGCGTATCGAGCACGGCCTCGCAGCCATCCACCACGTCCTGCGGCAGCGGCACGATATCGGGGACGGCGAAGACATGGCATCCAGCCGTGATGCCCGAGACGCAACCGTTGCGCGAATCCTCGACCACGGCACATTCCTCGGGAGCAAAGCCCGCGCGCTCGCAGGCGAGCAGATACATCTCGGGATCGGGCTTGCCGTGCACGACGTCATCGCCGCAGGTCACCGTTTCAAACTTGTCAAAAAGACCGACCATCTTAAGGTTGCGCTCGGCCGTAACGAGGCGCGACGACGTCGCAAGCCCCACGTGATAGCCCGCAGTCAGCAGCTCGTCTAGGCACTCGGCAGCGCCGGCCTTAAGCTCCAGATCGGTCTTGACCATCTCGTCGCGAATCTCCTTGTGGCGATGATAGATCGCCTCGGTGGTTTCGTGGCTACCGTAATGCTTATCAAGGATGTCCATAACATCGGGCAGCGTGCGGCCGATAAACTGATGGATCAGTGCTTCATCAATCGCGAGCCCCAGCTCGGCAGCGCCTGCCTTCCAGGCCTTAATCCCCAAACGCTCGGTATCGACCAGCGTTCCATCCATGTCAAAAATAACAGCCTTGATCATATCGGTCCCCCTCACCGGATTGCGTTACTGACACTCTACCGCACTTTACAAACTTGTATATAACGTATATAGCATATTGCACTTTCGTTACATAGGTAGAAGTCTTATGGCAAGTAACGCATTAGGATTATAGTTTTCGACCGAGTACTCAACGATAAGGAACGTTTCATGATTTTAGACACCACGGCGCCCGCAGAGGAGCTTCAAGACAAGCTATCGGCGCTCGAACAGCTGCTTTTGGCATACGGGCGCGTGGCTATCGGGTTTTCCGGTGGCGTCGACAGTAGCTTTTTGGCCGCCGTATGCGCCCGCATCATGCCTACCAATACCCTCCTCGTCCATCTCACCACGCCGCTCATCGGCACGCCCGAACAGGCTTCGTTTGAGCAGTCCGTTGATGGGCAGGCCAATGAGGGGCCGCATTTTAAGCTCCCCGTGCTCAATCTTTCGGTGGATCAGCTGCAGCTCCCCCAAGTAGCCTGCAACGATGCTAATCGCTGCTACCACTGCAAGCACGCCGGCTTTACCGCTATCGTCAACCACGCCAAGTCGCTCGGCTTTCCCACCGTCATCGATGGCAGCAATGCAAGCGATCGCGGTGACTACCGCCCCGGCATGCGTGCGGCAGAAGAGCTCGGCGTACGCTCACCCCTTATGGAGGTCGGCTTTACCAAGGACGAAGAGCGCGAGCTGCTACGCGCCTGGGGATACCCCGTCTGGAACCTGCCGGCGGGAGCATGTCTTGCCACGCGCGTCCCCACGGGCGAGGAGCTTACGTGCGAGAAGGTCTCCCTGATTCGCGCCTGCGAGGATTACCTGCACGATCTTGATCTGGCACAGGTACGCGCGCGCTTGGTCGGCGGCTGCATGCATATCGAGGCCGCACCCGCAGATGTTGCCAAGATTGCCGCCCTCGGCGGTGCCGCCGTCGACGACAAAGGCAAAACCCCGCTGCCCGCCGCCATCGAGTCCGCGCTGCGCGAGCTGGGCTGCGACCACATCTCCCCCGAGGTCACCCCCTACATCCATGGCAACATGAATCAATAGCGCATCCCAAATAAGTTGCGGTGGAATAGTTCCTGTTTTGCGGCCTATCGGGCCCAAACAGGAACTATTCCACCGCAACTTCGTTTGATGGGCATTGACCCGCAGACCTGCCAAAAAGGGACAGGTTTATTTTGGCAGGTTTTATCTGGGAAAATGTCGCAAGACAACTGCCTCTCTAGCACCCCTCTAACTTCGAGAGGCACTTGAGAGGCGTCTCGGCCGCACCTACTTTTTCCGATAGCGGCGGTTACAGCTCGTCGATGAACCCATTACTTCAATGAGTCCTTTATCCGGCAGCATTGGCATTCCGTCTCTCTAAACCAATAGATTTATCTCTCTAACTTTAGAGAGATAAGCACCTTGTTTTAGAGAGACATTTAGAGAGATGTATCGAATTCACTGCTAGATTACCTAAGACTATCTCTCTAGCCTACTTTCTCTTTAGAGAGACATTTAGAGAGACGAGCGTAATCTCTCTAACCATGGGTCCTGCTCTCAAAACGCATACACCCCAACCGCACCCTAAGTTGCAGTGGAATAGTTCCTGTTTTGCAGCCTATCGGGCATAAACAGGAACTATTCCACCGCAACTTCGTTTGACGGGCATTGACCCGCATCTTGCCAAAAAGGGACAGGTTTATTTGGGCAGGTTTTATCTGGGGAAACGCAAACAGGGCCGCGACG
>NZ_QROZ01000013.1:13017-37290 GCF_003475205.1 Collinsella sp. AF36-3AT
AGGGCCGCGACGCCTATATGGCGTCGCGGCCCTTTTCCTTGGAGAAGGATCGATTGATTGAACGGGATGACCGTTCTAGTCTTCGAGTCCGCTATTGATGAGTTCCGCAATCTCAACGGGATCGGTGCTTTCGCGCACCTTGCCACGGAAGCCGGCATCCATCAGCATCACGGCAGCCTTGGAGAGCAGACGCAGGTGCGTGGTTCCCGCTTCGCCGGCGGGCACGTACAGCGCGAGCGCCACATCGACGGGCACGCCATCAAAGCTCGGCCACTCAACAGGCTCGGACAGCTTGAGCACGGCCACGCCCGGCGTATGGATCGCATCGCTCTTGGCATGCGGAACGGCAAAACCGGCGACGAGGCCAGTCTCGGCCTCGTTTTCGCGAGCAATAAAAGCCGCCTCTACAGCAGATGCGTCATCGGCAAAACCAAGCTCAACAGCCTGCTCGGACAGATAATGCAGCGCGTCCTCGCGCGAGGCGGCGGCGTAGCCAATCGTCACTTGGTTGGCAGATACAAACCCCATGGAAAACCTTCCTTACAACACGGACCTGACCGCGGCTTCGATGCCGTCGGCGTCCAAACCATACTTGTGCAGCAAATCAACCGCAGGGCCAGACTCGCCGTACACATCGCGCACGCCGACGCGTCGCATCGGCACCGGATGCTGCTCTGCGAGCACCGAGGCCACGGCCTCGCCAAGACCACCGATAATCGAATGTTCCTCGGCGGTGACCACGCGACCGGTCTTCTTGGCGCTGAAAACAACCAGGCGCTCGTCGAGCGGCTTAATGGTGTGCATATTGATAACCTCGGCATCAATGCCATCGGCGGCAAGAGCCTCGGCAGCCTCGAGCGCCTCGGCAACCATAAGGCCACAGGCGACGATTGTGACATCGGAGCCCTCGCGCACGACCACGCCGCGACCAATCTTGAACTCATAGTCCTCGCGGTCGTTGATAACCGGTGTTGCCAGGCGGCCGAAGCGCATGTAGACCGGTCCCTCAAACTCATAGGCGGCGCGCACGCAAGCGCGAGCCTCGATGTCATCGGCGGGGACGATCACCGTCATGCCCGGAATCGTGCGCATGAGCGCGATATCCTCGCAGCACTGATGCGTAGCGCCGTCTTCACCGACCGAGATGCCCGCATGCGTAGCGCCAATTTTGACGTTGAGGTGCGGATAGCCGATGGAATTACGCACTTGCTCGTACGCGCGGCCGGCGGCGAACATGGCAAAGGTGCTCGCAAAGGCGACGTGGCCCGTGGTCGCAATGCCGGCGGCGAGCCCCATCAAGTTGCTCTCGGCAATGCCGGCATCGTAGAAGCGCTCGGGGTGCGCAGCCTTAAACTTACCGGTCTGCGTGGCGGCGGCCAGGTCGGCATCGAGAACCACAAAGTCATCGCGCTCATTGCCCAGCTCGACAAGTGCCTCGCCATAGCTAACGCGCGTGGCGACTTTCTTGACGTCTGCCATTAGAGCTCCTCCCCTGCTGCTGCGAGCTCGGCCATGGCCTGCTCAAACTGTTCATCGTTGGGCGCCTTGCCATGCCAGCCCACCTGGTTTTCCATAAAGGAGACGCCCTTGCCCTTCACCGTCTCGGCGATAATAGCCACGGGCGAGTCGCTCACTTTGCGAGCCTCGGCAAAGGCGGCGGCAATCTGCGCCATGTCGTTACCATCGGCGAGCTCGATCACATGCCACTTAAAGGCGCGGAACTTGTCGGCAAGCGGCATAGCCGAGTTAACTGCGTCGATACTGCCGTCAATTTGCAGGCCATTGTGATCGACGATAGCGACGAGGTTATCCAAGTCGTGGTTGCCGGCAAACATGGCCGCCTCCCACACCTGGCCTTCCTCGCACTCACCGTCGCCCAGCAACGTGTAGACACGGTAGCCGTCGTCCCAGTGCTTAGCGGCAAGCGCCATTCCAACCGCGGCGGAGATACCCTGGCCGAGCGATCCGGTGGACATATCGATGCCCGGGGTGTCGTTCATGTTGGGATGGCCCTGCAGGCGACTGCCAATATGGCGGAGCGTCTCGAGCTCTTCGCCGGGAAAATAGCCGCGATTTGCCAACACCGAATACAGGCCCGGCGCCGCGTGACCCTTGGAGAGCACAAAGCGATCGCGATCGGCCTTGTGAGGGTCGGCAGGATCGATATTCATTTCCTCAAAGTACAGATACGTCATGATGTCGGCAGCACCGAGCGATCCACCCGGGTGTCCCGACTTGGCCGCGTGAACCGCAGTCACGACACCCTTCCTGACCTCATTGGCGACCTTCGCCAGCTCCTGGTTGGTCATACGAATTCCTCTCTTGAGAACAACCCCGGCACCGGATGACGCGATGCCGGGGCAATCCACTCGTTAAGCCTGAGCGACGACCTTCTGCCAGTCAGCCTCGAACGAGGCAAGGCCCTGGTCGGTCAGCGGATGATGCAGGCATTTCTTAAGAGCAGCCATGGGGACGGTCGCAATATCGGCACCGAGCAGTGCCGCCTGGGTCACGTGATTAGGCGTGCGGACGGATGCAGTGATGATCTCGACGGTGTCATCGACGTTCTTACCAGTCCAGTCATAGTTCTTGATGCAGGTCACAACGTTGTCGAGCTGCGAGATACCGTCCTCGGCGATGTCATCGAAGCGTCCCACAAACGGACTGATGTAGCGAGCGCCGGCGTTGGCGGCCATCAAGGCCTGGGTCGGCGAGAAGACGAGCGTCATGTTGACGCGCACGCCTGCGTCGGCCAGGGCGCGGCAGGCGGCGAGGCCGGCCTCGCAGACGGGGAGCTTGACCACAATGTTGGGGGCGAGGGCGGCAAGACGCTTGCCCTCCTCGATCATGCCCTCGGCCGTGGTGGCGGTAGACTCGGCAGACACGGGCAGACCTTCGCAGAGCTCGGCAATCTTGAGCATATGGGGCTCAAAGTCGGCGAGCTTACCGCCGGTCTTGGCATACAGGGACGGATTGGTGGTAACACCGGCCAGGCAGCCCCAGCTCTTTGCCTCGGCGATCTCGTCAAGGTTGGCGGTATCGATAAAGAACTTCATGGTACAAACTCCTTCAAATGAATAGCTAGCAATCTAAGGACAGCGGCTCAATCACTGGTCGGACCAACGTCAGCGAGCGGGCAGCTGCCGTGGCAAGGTGGTGCGAAAGAGGAGCGAAGCGTACTTTGGTACGCGAGCGACGGCTTGAGCGCCAGATTGCCCGGCAGATGCCCGCGCAGCGTCGACCGGTCCGGCGTTTGTCAAAACGCCGGAACTACTTAGTCCTCGAGAGCCTTCTCGATGCGGCTCGTGACGCCCTTGAGGTTAAGGCCGACGACGTACTGCTTGATCGGGCGCTTGATGTGCTCGATCACAAAGCGCTTGCCGTCGATGTCCTGGGCAGCGAGGTTGCGATAGAGTTTCTCGACCTGCTCCTTGACCTCGGGATCGTTAAAGGCGTAGTGGCCGGAGACATCCAGAATCTTCAGGCTGAGCTCGTCGTCGGCCAGAATGTCGTCAACCTGCAGGTTGACATCGTCGCCGGTCATCCACTTGCGCCAGCGCTCGGTCTTGATAGCCTTGACCAGCAGCGTGTGATACAGGTCGGAGGGATCGTCGCACAGGCCGTTGTCGACCAGAATCTGCTCGGTAGCGCAGAGCTTGAGGTAAGCGCGAGTCTCCTCGGTGCCATACTGAGGGGCGACATTGGAAGCGGTCACGTGAGCCGGGATGTGCTCGAGCAGCGTCGCGTCATCCAGGTAGTCGGCGTTGTGCTCCTTCAGGCCCACGCCGTAGCGCTTAGCCATGTCGGCGAGCTCACGGGCGTTCTTGAAGTTGTAATGACCGACCTGCTCGGTCCAACGGGTGAGCGTACCGGTCTGGCCGACGATAAAGGTGGGCATGGGGCAGCCACGCTTCTCGAGCTCGGGCTGCAGCTGAGAAATGAACTCCTCGTACTTATCGGTAGAGGTCAAGCCGCCATTGGTCTCCTCGGTACCAACCTCATAGGCAACCTCGGGCAGGTTATGCTCGCGACGGTACTGCTCAAGGTAGTCGATAAGATCGATCGTGCGGCGAAGCACCACGTCGAGCGGAATAACCTTGCCAATCTGATAGGGGTCCTTGGTGGGGTCGACCATCAGCAGGTCAAAGCCTGCCTCCATGTCGGCGACGAAGGACTTGCGGGCGAGCTCCATGGCCTCGTCCTCGGGCAGGTGGGCGTTACGCTCCTCGTCGCGCTGCCACGGACCGCCGTGATCGCGGCACAGGTAGTACGGGCCGGTGTAACCCACCTCGTCGGCGACCTTCTTGATGTCGGCGGCAAAGCGCGTCTGGTCCCAACCGTTGACGTAGCCGGCGCCCATCTCGTCCATATCGACCTGGTTGCGGCTGGCGATAAACATGGGCGGGAAATCCTCGTCCTTGGCAAGCTCGAACACGGCCTGAATCAGGTTGGGGCTCATGGGGCCAATGCCGACCATGGTTGCGTGATCGCCGCTATCCTGCAGCTTGAGCATGCCCTGAACGGCCTGGCGGATGGTGAGGTTGGACATTTTGTTCTCCTTCTCCAGAGGATTTTTGACAAAAGTTCCCTGGGACCCAGATGCGGGCCCTATCAGTACGGATGGATTTGTTGTGTAGGGGCGGTTGTGCGGAGTCAAATCCATCCCTCCGCACAACCGGAGTCCTTAAAGGTTTACTTGGCCTGCTTATCGAGCGTGGGCTTCATGGCAATCAGGATTGCAGCGGCGACCACGGAGCCAATCACGATGTCCAGGCAGAACAGCGCGACGTTGTTGGTGGCAAGGGCGACGATAAAGCCACCGTGCGGGACGTAGCAGTCGATACCCTGGAAGGCGGCGAGTGCCGCACCCACGGCAGATCCGATGCAGATGCCGGGCAGGGTGTGGCCAAGGTCCTTGACCGCGAAGGGGATAGCGCCCTCGGTGATGCCGATGCAGCCCATGAACAGTGCGGAGATACCCATCTGGCGATCGGCGTCATCGAACTTGTTCTTGGCAATGAGCGCTGCAAGACCGCAGGCAATCGGGGGAATGGCGACGGCGACGCGGAACATACCGTTGGGGCCATAGATGCCGGAGGCCATGATGGCCATAGTAAAGGTCGAAGCGGTCTTATTGATGGGGCCACCCATATCGAAGGCGGTCATAACACCAATGACCAGGCCCAGGACGACGGCGGAGCCGCCCTGCAGGCTACCGAGCACGCTGGTGAGCCAATCCATCACAAAGCCAAGCGGCGTGGCCAGGATGTAGATGTAGGCCATGCCCAGGACGAGCGAGGTCAGAATCGGGATGATCAGGATCGGCATGATGGTCTGGATGGTGTTGTTGACCTTCCAGGTCTTCATCCAGCGGACAAAGTAACCGCAGATGACAGCCATGATCATGGCACCCAAGAAGCCAGTCGAAACACTGTTGCCGCTCGGGGTGACGACGGCGTTGTTGACCAAGTAGCCCAGGACGAAGCCAGGGGCAAGTGCGGGCTTGCCGGCCATCGAGTAAGCGATGTATGCCGCAAGCACCGGAATCATCATAGAGATGCCGGCCATGCCGATGGTGTTAAGGCTCACCATCAACGGGTTGGTGACCTCCATGCCGCTAGCACCGGCAGTACCGGATGCCAACGAGAAGGCGAGGAACACGCCGCCGATAACGACGATGGGGATAAAATAGGAAACGCCGGTATTGAATGCATTGAGCAGCGTCTTGCCAGGATCGGCAAAGATGGACTGCTTGGACGCCGGTGTCGGGGCCTGCGGGGCAGCGGAGACGGCCTTCTTCTCTGCCTTGGCCTCGGCCTTGGGCGCGTCAACGGCGCCACCCGTCGCCTTGATGATCTCAACGGCCTGGTCAATGATCTTCACCGGATCGGCGATTACATCCGAGGTACCGACCTTGAGGAACTTGCCCTCGGCCACCTTCTGCTCAAAACGGTCCTCGTTCTCGACACCCACGTCGACGGACTCCAGGACCAGGTCGGCGGAGTCCACGTCTTCCTGCGTGAGCTCATTCTCGATACCCAGGCCACCCTGAGCCTCGACCTTGCACTCGATGCCACGGGCGGCGCATTCATCTTGAATCGCCTTCTGGGCCATATACGTGTGGGCGATACCCACGGTACAGGCGGCAACGCCTACGATCTTCATTGCTTCCCTCTTTTCATAGAGTTGCGTGCGCAAGACACCGTTTGCGGAGGCCTCCGGAGCATCCCCTGCCGTTTGGACTTGCTGTCTTTTCGACAAGACCAATATAGGTGCTCAATTTTCTTAATGCCAGCTTATTTCGGTAAACGCGCAGGTCAGAGCGTTGGTTACGCTATTTAGTTATGCGTTTAACCAAAAATGAATCCTGCGATTTTACCCTCGATTTCAAAAGTCAAGAAGTATTTGATTTTCTCGGTAGACGGCAGATACGCATGCCGGTCACAAATTTCGACCCCACCCGTATACCGCATTTGTTGCATACTCATATGAAAGGAAAAGGTCGCTCACCGAAGCGCATCCCTCACCAAGACTCAAAGTCATCATGTTGGAAAATGCTCATCTGTCGGAAGGAGTCGCTGTGGCAAAACAGCGCGTTACGATTGCAGACGTCGCTCGAGAGGCGGGAACCTCGACGGCAAGCGTCTCGTATTACCTCAACGACAAACGAGACAAACTCAGCGACAAGACGCAGGCAAAGATCGCGCGTGTTATAAAGGAGCTGGGATACGTCCCCAACGCCCAGGCACAAACACTCACCGGTAAACAGACCCACGTCATCGCCATCATTATCTTGGATAACACCAACAAATGGGCGGGCCTCGTCCTCAACGGCATGGAGCAGGTCATGCTCCCCGCGGGCTACCAGACGGTCGTTTGCACGAGCAACTTTAACCCCGAGACCGAGCTCATGTATGTCGACAAAATGCTCTCGCTGGGCGTCGATGGCTTTATCATCCAGCCCACGGCAAACTTCAAAGCCGTGCACGACCGCATCAAGCGCGCCGGCAAGCCGGTCGTCTTTTTCGATGCGGCCATCTATAGCCCAGGCACCAGCTGGATCAAAACCAATCTTTACGACGGTGTGTACAACGCCACGCAGGCACTCCTCGACGCCGGTTACGAAGACTTCTTTTCCATTGCCGCCAACATGACCGAAATGCGCACCCGCATGGAGCGTTTTCAGGGGTATGCCGAGGCACTGGCAGCGAACGGACAGCTCTACAAAGCGATTCCCATCGACCACAACAAGCCGTCGGTCAGCGAGCTGACCGAGTACTTTAAATACAAGCTCAACCCCGCCAAGCGAACCCTCATCTTCGTGCAAAATCAGTGGGCACTTCCCCGTGTCTACAAGGCTCTCCAGCCCATGGCCCATCTACTTCCGCAGCAAATCGGTCTTTTGGGACTCAACTGCGAAGACTGGACCAACCTCACCACGCCGACCGTCTCCACGATCATCGAGCCCGTCGACCAGGAAGGCAGAGAGGCGGCCGAGATGCTCCTCGCGCTACTCGATGGCAGCAGCACGCCAGGTGAGCAGCGCATTCTCGAATGTAAACTCAATTGGCTCGGTTCCACCTCGATCTAGCCATACGTCAAATATGAGGCAATTGAATCCGTAGCGTTTGTCCCAAATCTTAAGTATTTGTTCGACAGAACGGCCCCTGCCGGCTCCTGCTAGACTGGTAGATTCCCAACCGTCCATCCAGGAGCCTCCATGTCGCGCAAGTCCGCCTACAAGCAAGCACTTTCCATCGGCACCGCCGTGGTGCTGGGGTTTGCGTTGTTCACAGGGTCGCTCGACGGGGCGCCCAGACTACTCTCGCCGCAAAGTGATGAGCAGGCGGTAGCCCTGGCCGAGAAGCAAGACGAGAGTCCCAGCCGCACTGACGACGAGGCAGACCTGGTTGCCCGGCTCGAATCGGGAACAGCGAGCTCCTCGGACTCTCAAAATAGCCAAGACTCTGGCGATGGCTCCGATTCCGCCGCAACCGGCACCGGTGACGACGCATCCGCAAACAGCGCCACCCCCATCGACGAGGTCGAAAACCCCGACCTCGACCGCGCCCGTGGCGTATACCTCAGCAGCATTCCTGACTACGCGGGTAACCCCTATGTTGCCCTGCGCGCCGATAGCACGCACCCGCTCGGCACGCCGTCATTCACGCTCGATGAATACGAGCGCGCTACAGAAGAGGGTTGCTTTAAGAAGTTCTCCAAGCTCGACAGCCTGGGCCGCACCCGCAAAGCGCTCGCCTGCGTGGGCCCCGAATTACTCGGTCAAGGCGAGCGCGGCGATATCTCGCGTATCCATCCCGCTGGATGGCGCCAGCAGCGCTACGACTTTATTCCGGGCCAGAGTCTCTACAACCGCTGCCACCTTATCGCCTGGTCGCTTTGCGGCGAAAACGCCAACCGCAAAAATCTCCTCACCGGCACGCGCTATCTCAACGAGACAGGCATGCTGCCGTTTGAGGAGCAGATTCTCGGCTACATCCGCGACACGGGCAACCACGTGCTCTATCGCGTCACGCCTATGTATAACGAAGAGGAACTTGTCTGCCGCGGCGTGCGCCTTGAGGCGCAATCGGTCGAGGACCACGGCAAGACCCTCTGCTTCCACGTATATTGCTACAACCTGCAGCCGCATGTGCAGATCGACTACACCACCGGCCGCAACCAGGCCTCGGGAGACTAGGGCCGATCAAGCTGCCCCAAAACCTAACATGATCCGTTTTCCTCCGTCCCCCAGGGATCAAAAAGGGCCGCTCTGGATTGCCCAGAGCGGCCCTTGCATCGACATGTATGTTGCAGGCAAAATCACACGCTACTTGGCGCGACCCTCCTCATAGCGCTCGACCAGCTTGGTCTGAACGTCATAGGGCACCTGCTCGTAGCCGGCGGGCTTCATGGTAAAGTCGCCCGTGCCGCGCGTGATAGAGCGCAGACGAGTCGAGTAATCCGTCAACTCGGCGAGAGGCGCCTGTGCGATGACCACGGTGTCGCCGCGCTCATCGGTCTCCATGCCCGTCACGCGACCGCGCGATGCCGAGATGTCGCCCATCACGGCGCCGGCGTAGCTCTCGGGGATAGTCACCGTGATTTCCTCGATGGGCTCCAGCACCACCGGGTCGGCATCGGCGCATGCCTTGCGCAGGCCGATGCGAGCCGCCGCGCGAAACGCCATCTCGTTGGAGTCGACGCTGTGATACGAGCCGTCGTACACAGCCACGCGAATGCCCGTGAGCGGATAGCCGGCAATAATACCGTCCTTCATGGTCTCCTGGACACCCTTGTCCACGGCGGGGATCAGCGAGCGCGGAATGCGGCCGCCCACGACCTCGTCCACAAACTCATAGCCATCGCTCGTGCCGTCGGGCCCAATGAGCGGCTCCACGCGCAGCCAGCAGTCGCCGTACTGACCGGCGCCACCGGTTTGCTTCTTGTGGCGACCCTGGGCGCTCGCCGTGCGGCGGATGGTCTCGCGATATGGAATGCGGATCGGCACGCTCTTGGCTACGACCTTGGTGCGATCCTCCAAACGATTGAGCAGCACCGAAACCTGCGCCTCACCAACGGCGGAGATAATGGTCTGGCCGGTCTCCTCGTCGCGGTCGATGCTCATGGTCGGATCGGCCTTGCAGGCCTTCTCGATAAACGTGTAGAGCTTCTCTTCGTCGCCGCGATTCTCGGCCTCGATGGCAATGCGGTACTGCGAGTTGGGGAACTTAAACGCCGCAGCCTCGACCTTGCCGGTAATCGAGAGCGTATCGCCCGTCTCGGCCGCCAGCTTGGGTGCCACGATAATGTCGCCGGCATAGGCGTGACCGACCTCGGTCATATCGCGGCCGCACATCACATACAGGTGAGCCAGACGGTCGCCCTTGCGGGTACGCGCGTTGATCAGCTCAAGACCCGGCTCAAGCGTACCCGTCAGCACCTTGATAAAGCTGATGCGACCCTGCTGCGGATCGGCCAGGGTCTTAAACACAAACGCCACCGGACGGTCATCGTCGCTCGAAATCTTGAGCGAATCGCCGTCGATAAGCGGCATCTCGCCGTAGTCGGTCGGCGCCGGGAAGTACGTCGCGATGTCGTCCATCAGCGAGTTGACGCCCTGCTCCTTAATGCAATCGCCCGCAAAGACCGGCACAAAGATGCGCTCGGCAATCGCCTTCGACAGCAAGCCCTCAAGCTCCTCCTGCGTCAGTGTCTCCTCGCCTTCCAGGTACTTCATCATCAGCTCATCGTCGGCCTCGGCCACCAACTCGCACAGATGGTCATGGGCCTCCTCGGCCTGGGCACGATACTCCTCGGGAATCTCCGACTCAACGGCTTCGGTGCCGTTGCAATGGCGCGCCTTCATGCGCACCAGGTCGATGATGCCGTCAAAGTCCTCGCCCTCGCCCCAGGGAAGGGTCACGGCGCCCAGGCGCGTGCCAAAGCGCTCCTGCAGCAGGTCCATCGTGGTCGCAAAGCTGGCCTCGGAGCGCGACAGGCGGTTTACGAACACCGCACGCGCCAGGCGCAGGTCCTCGGCGGCATACCAGAGCTTAACCGTCGTAGGCTGCGGGCCGGCCTCGGCGTCGACCACAAACAGAGCCGTCTCGCAGACGCTCATCGCGGCAAAGGCGTCGCCGATAAAATCGGGGTAGCACGGGGCATCGAGCACATTGATGCGCGCGCCCTTCCAGTCGATCGGCGCGATGGTCGTCGAGATGGAAAACGCACGCTTGACCTCTTCGGGGTCATAGTCGAGCGTGGGCTTGGTGCCGTCGTGGCCGCCCAGGCGGGCGGTCTTGCCGGAAAGGTGGAGCATGGCTTCGGCGAGTGAAGTCTTGCCCACCCCGCCTTGGCCTACGAGCACCACGTTCCTTACGTTACCGGTCTTGGGAGCACCCATGATGACCTCCTTGCAGGGCCGCGCGCAATGCGCGACGCCAACGGGGAGAGTTCGCGGTCGGTGCCATCCCGGGAGCAGCATGGTCGGCAGCCGAGCCGACTCACCCTCCAAATGTCCTATGCCACCACCCTACCCTCACGGGCGACCGTCCATGCACACCTTTCGGCACACGTATGAATACAGGCGGCGAGAGGAAGAGACAAGCTTGTGAGGCGATTATTGAACCCCGTCGATGCAAACAAAAAGCCGCCACAGACCGTAAGACCTGCGGCGGCTTCGCCTCAATTAATAGTTGAGTAAATACCTGAGCCTATCCCTCGATACGGCTCAAGAACTCACGGGTGCGCTGCTCGCGCGGATGGTCGATGACCTGCTCGGCAGGACCCTCCTCGACAATACGACCGCCATCCATAAAGACCACGCGGTCGGCAACATCGCGCGCAAACTGCATTGCGTGGGTCACGATCACCATCGTCATATTCTGCGCGGCAAGGTCCTTAATGACACGCAGCACCTCGGCCGTCAGCTCGGGATCGAGTGCCGAGGTCGGCTCGTCAAAGAACAGGATCTCCGGATCGAGCGCCAAGGCGCGGGCGATACTCACACGCTGTTGCTGGCCGCCCGAAAGCTCACATGGCACCTTGTTCTCGTTGCCCGTAAGCCCCATTTGCGCAATCAGCTCGTGAGCGCGGGCTTCCGCCTGCTCGCGCGGACGCTTAAGCACACGAATCGGCGCATCGATGATGTTTTTCATCACGGTATAGTGCGGGAACAGATTGTAGTTCTGAAACACCAGGCCAAACCGCGAGCGCGCTTGCTTGGGCACATCGCCCTTCGCATAGACCGCGCCCGAACCCGCATCCGTCGCAACGGCAAGGTCTCCAAACGAGAGCGAGCCTCCGTCGAGTGTCTCGAGCAGCGTGGCACACCGCAGCAGCGTGGACTTGCCGCCACCCGAAGGTCCGATAATCGCCACGACCTCGCCACGCTTCACCTCAAGCGAGATATCCTTGAGCACCTCATTGCCGCCAAACGCCTTACGCGCGTTCGATATATTCATTACCGAATTAATCATGGTAGTAATCCAATTTTTTCTCGGCAGCGCCCAGCAGCATCTCGACGACGAAGTTAAAGACCCAGTAGATCAGCGCCGCGATTGCAAACGGCACCATGCTCACCTGCGAGGCGACCAGCGCCTTGGCCGTCGAGAACATCTCACCCACGCCAATGGCAAACGCCAGCGACGTGTCCTTGACCAGTGTGATGATCTCGTTGCCCATCGCCGGCAGAATACGCTTGGCGACCTGCGGCATCACGATATACAGAAACGTCTGCATGCGCGAGTAGCCCAGCACCTCGGCTGCCTCGTATTGACCGCGAGGAATGGACTGCAGGCCCGAGCGATAGATCTCGGCAAAGTAACCGGCGTAGTTGATGATGAACGCCACAACGCACGCCGTCCACTTGGAATCGGGTGTGAGCGAAATGCCGAACACGTAATACGGGGCAAAGTAAATGGCAAACATCTGCAGCATGAGCGGCGTACCGCGCATGACCGAGATATAGATGCGCGCAATCCAGCGGAGCGGCGCAATTTTGCTCATGCGCATAAACGCCACGGGGATTCCCAGCGGAATCGATCCCAACAGCGTCAGCACAAACAACTGCAAACTGACCAAGAAACCCTGGCCAAGCATCTGCATCATGACCTGAATAGACATTACTTGAGCACCCAATTATCGAAAGATAGACCATAGCTTGAATACTTGTCGCACAGGTCCTTAACCGTGCCGTCCTCGTAGAGCGCCTTGAGCGACTCGGTCACGGCGTCGGCCGACTTGGTGTCGCCCTTCTTAAAGCCGACGGCGTAGTGCTCGCTGGACAGCGGCTCATCAAGCTGCGTATAAGCATCGGGCTTGGCGGCAAGCTGATACTGGGCAATCGAAAGGTCGCAAGCCACGGCATCGACCGCGCCGCTCTCGAGCTGCATAAAGGCCGTGTTGTACTCGCCGATCGTGTCGAGCGTGGCAAACGTCGCCGCCAGATCCTTCTGGTCACCCTCAAGCACGTCCTGCGCAGCGGAATCAGTCTGGGTAATCACAGTCTTGCCGGCAAGATCGTCCCAGCCCTTGATGCCCGCATCCTTCTTGACCACCAGCACCTGCTCGTTGAGCATGTACGGCTCGGAGAACGTGTAGTCGTCCTCACGGCCCTCCATGGTAAAGCCGTTCCAGATGCAGTTGATGGCGCCAGAGTTGAGCAGCGTGTCCTTGGCATCCCAATCGATGGCCTCGTATTTGACCTCCCAGCCCTGCTTATCGGCAACAGCCTTGGCCAGATCGAGATCAAAGCCGGTGTACTCGCCGTCGTCGCCCACAAAACCGTACGGAGGATAGGACTTATCAAAGCCCACCACGAGCTTCTTGGACTCCGCAGCGCCCTTCACATCCTTGGCCGCGGCAGAGCCAGCAGCGGAGCCCTTGCCGGCACCACCGCCGCAACCGACAAGACCAAGGCCAAGCACCGTGGCGAGCGAGCCGGCTAGACCAACAAACTGACGACGAGACATATCGGTATTCATGGTATTCCCCCTTGATGGCACTTTAGTTAGGTAAAGTGAGTCATGTAACGTTCAGAATCATACACTTTAGTGAGATGGAGTACAAGGGAAGGTTTGCCCGCCGGGCGCCGGGGCAGGGGTTAAGTTTGCTGCTCTACAGTCCTGCTCACGACGGAGAGCACATTAAGTGCTCTCCTGTTCGTGCGGAACTCGCGACAAACTTAACCCCTGCCCCGGCGCCCGGCGGGCAAACGTCGTTGGACTTATCACTGACATGAAATGGGCGCTTGCATATCGTCTGCTAGCTTGGCACGGTACAATGCTTTCAGATTTCAATTTGCAAATTAGTGGGGTTAATTCATGGCAGAATCTCGTGCGGAGCGTAAGGCTCGTCGTGCTTTGATCGAGGCGGCTGAGGGGTCGAAGGAGGAGAAATCTTCTAAGAGATCCAAGTCTTCTAAAGCTGCAAAAAGCAAAGCTAAGACCAAGCGTTCTGACTCTCGTCGGGGCGGGGACAAAGCGCCTCGGACTCGTTCCAAGCGTCCGCATAATGATTCGGTTCCGTCTGCGCATAAGGCTGTGGATCCCAAGTCTCCTTGTTCCATCATGAAAGCTTGCGGTGGGTGCACGGCACTCAATCGTCCTTATAAAAAGCAGTTGGCAGCTAAGCAGGCTGCTATGGAGGAGCTTTTTGCTGCTCTTTGCGGGCGCGAGGGTATTAGCGTCGACCCCATTCGCGGTATGGGAGTCACCCTGGGCGACCCGGGCAAATATCCTGCGCCGCGTGGCTTTCGTCATAAGGCTGCCACTCCCTTTGCTCCCGGTAAGGAGGGCGCCGTCCGTTGCGGTTTCTTTGAGCGCGGCACGCACAAGATCGTTGCCGTACCCGAATGCCCCGTCGAGGCACCGGGCGCCCGTCAGATTCTCAACGGCATCGCACGCGAAGCTGAGCGGCTGCATATTCCCGCCTTTAATGAGGACAAGCATCTTGGTTTGCTTCGCTATGCCGTCGTCCGCTGCGGTTGGCATACCGACCAGGTCATGGTCACGCTCGTGACCGCTCAGCGCGACTTGCCGCATGCGCAGGAGTTCTTTGAGGCTGTCGCCGCACTCAATCCGCACATCGTCACCGTCGCCCAAAACATCAACGGACGTCCCGGCAACGCCATCCTCGGCGAGGAAACCCGCATTGTATATGGCGCCGAGTGCATGCGCGACCAGCTGCTCGGCTGCGAGTTCGATATCTCCCCCACCGCGTTCTACCAGACCAACCCGCAGCAGACCGAGCTGCTCTATCAGCTCGCGATTGACGGCATGGACCTGCAGCAGGGCGACGTACTCATGGATGCCTATTGCGGTAGCGGAACTATCGGTCTGTGCGCCGCGAAGGATGCCCAGGACAGAGGCGTCGGCATTATGCTGCTCGGCGTGGAGCGCAACCCGGCGAGCGTTGCCGACGCACGCCGCAATGCCGAGCTCAACGGCCTCACCCGCAGCGCCTGGTTTATGGCCGACGATGCGACCGACTATATCCTCGATGCCGCCGACAACAACGAACGCGTCGACATTCTTTCCATCGACCCGCCGCGCGCCGGCTCCACGCCCGAGTTCCTCGAAGCTGCCTGCGCACTTAAACCGCGCCGCATCACCTATATCAGCTGCAACCCCGTGACTCAAGAGCGCGACCTGCATCAGCTCCTCGACGGAGGCTATCGCCTGCTCAAGATCACGCCTGTCGACATGTTCCCCCATACCGACCACACCGAAACCGTAGCGGTCCTCGAGCGCCGCTAATCCACCCCGGTAGATTTTCGAGACAAGAAAGGGGGCGGCCCGTCTGGACCGCCCCCTTCGCTTGGTTTATGAACTCCGCTACATCCCCTTGCGCAGGTCACACACGCCGGCTGCCGCCATCTCGCGCAGCAGCGTCTCGCGGTCGCGCGTCACGATCAAATCCAGCGGGAAGTGAATCTCGTCGAGCATCTTGCGCGCGTGATCGAGCTTGCCAATGGCCATGCCAATGTGGGCATCGGTCGACACGCCAATACCCACGCCCAGCTCGGCGCAGCGCTCGGCGATCTTGCGGCATACGGCCCAATGCTCAGTGTCGACACCGTGTTCAAGACTATGGTTGTTGATCTCGATGATCTTGTGCTTGGCCTTGGCCGCCAACAGCACCTCATCGATATCGAACGGCACGCCCGAACGACCCGCATGCCCAAGCATGAACACCTTGGGGTGCTCCAGGGCATTGATGTACATCTGGGTCGTTTGGGCGAGCGTCGCGCCTTCGGCAAACTGCGGGTTATGCACGCTTGCCACCAAATAATCCAAATTACGCGTCACCAAATCGAACAGCGAATGCTCACGACTATACGAATCGCCGGCGATATCGAGCGAAACGGGAATGTCTTCGCCAAACAAGCTGCCGTCCAGCGAAACGATATCAGCCTCGGCACCACGCAGCACCAGCACGCCGCTCCAAATGCGCGGCCAGATATCCTGGTTAATAAAGAATTGGAAACTGCGCAGGTCATTGGGACAAGGCGTAACCATCGAGCTTAAATGATCGGCGGAACCGAGCACCTGAAGGCCGCGCTCCGCCGCCCAATAGATGTTCTCCTCGATGGTTGAGTACGCATGCGCAGAGAACATCGTATGAGTATGAATATCACAAGAAAGAAGGTAGGGCATCGGGTCTCCTTGTCCAGTATGGCCGTCGCGTATATTCATTGTACGCATAGCTTTCGGCAGTCGTAAAACTGCTTCATCCCAATCACACAACGGCATAGACAACGGGGTCTGGCTTAAAACCAAACCCCGTTTCACGTAAAACATTGTAAGCAGAGCGCTTTACTTTCGACGATATTCGTCGGCCAGCTGCTTCCAGGCAGGCAGAGAGTTGACGATTGTCTCATAGCTCACGCAGTAGCCCAGGCGGAACCAGCCCGGCATGCCAAAGCTATCCGAAGGCACCGCGAGCAGTTCGTACTTCTTCGCGCGCTCACAGAACGCATTCGCATCGGACTCCAGCGCTTTCACCCATAGGTAGAACGCGCCATCCGGCTCAACATAGGTGTAGCCGTACTCCGCTAGTGCATCGGTAAGCGCGGTGCGGTTGCGAGCATAGGCCTCGACATCGCTCGGTTCATCAATGCAGTCGATGATTACACGCTGGAAGAGCGCCGGTGCACACACGAAGCCCAGCGTACGGGCGGCACCGGCAACGGCGGGCATTAGACGAGCTGCCTGAGGATTCGTATTGGGAACCAGGATCCACCCGACGCGCTCGCCCGGTAGCGAAAGCGACTTGGAATACGAGTAGCACACGATGGTGTGCTCGTAGATCGAAGGCACCCAAGGCACCTCGGCGCCATAGACAATCTCGCGATACGGCTCATCAGAGATGAGCATAATCGGATTCTCGGGATCGCGCTGAGCGTTGGCCTCGCGCAGAACATTGGCCAGTCGCGTCAGCGTGTCGCGTGTATATACGGCACCGGTCGGATTGTTGGGCGAGTCGATGATGACGGCAGCCGTCTTATCGGTAATCGCCTTGAGCACGTTACTCACGCTCAGCTGGAACGTATCTTCATCGGCGAGCGCCTCAACACACGTGCAGCCGGCCTTCTCAATCCACACGCGATACTCCGGAAAGTACGGGGCGATAACAACAACCTCATCGCCCGGGTTCGTAACGGCGTTGAGCGTGCAGGTGAGCGAAGCCGCGGCACCCACCGTCATAAAGACGTCCTTGCCCTCATAGCTCGTGCCAAAGCGACGGTTGAGCGAGTCGGCGACGGCCGCTCGACATTGCGGCAGACCCGGCGCAGGCGTGTATCCATGCAGCTGGTCGCTCGGCAGCTCCAACGCCTTCTTAATGGACTCAGCAACAGCAGCGGGCGCCGGAACACTCGGGTTGCCCAGCGAAAAATCGAATACGTTCTCCGCACCGATCTGTGCCTTGCGCTCAAGGCCATAGCTAAAAATCTCACGGATGATGGAGCTTTCCGCACCGCGAGCATACATAGTTTCGTTGATCATCTGTTCCCCTTTCGCATAGGCGCTATTGTACGCTTTAGCCAACTAGAGCGCCACAATGTTGATTGGGGACAGACTTAAATGCGTGAAAACGCTCATTTAAGTCTGTCCCCAATCAACATATCGCTCAAAAGAAAAAGCCTCCACAGGTTTCCCCGCAGAGGCTTTCGCTACAAGAACTATTTGTCGGCGTCGGTGTTGCCGTCAGCGTTGACAGCATTGCCATCACCGGCATCATCGGATGCGGCTTCGGCATCCTCCTGCATGGCCGCCTGCGCAAAGGCCGCAGCATCAGCCGCCAGCTCCTCCTCGCTCATGCGAGGCGAGCACTTCTTGGTCGGCATGCCGGCCGCCTTGGCGTTGCGCTCCTCCTTGGCCGCCAGGATATCGCCCTCGCGCTCAAGGTAAGCATCCCACTCGTTGTCGAGCAGGGCGTTCACGGCGTCGCCTTCGACGGTCTCGCGCTCAAGCAGCACCTTCGCCATCAGATCGAGCTGATCGCGACGGGCATCCAAAATCTCGACCGCACGGCGATGGGCTTCGCGCATGATGCGCTGAACCTCGATATCGATGCGGCGCGCCGTCTCCTCGGAATAATCCTGGTGATCGGCGTAATCGCGGCCCAGGAACACCTGATGCTGCGCCTCGCCAAACACCTGCGTGCCCAGTTCCTCGCTCATGCCCAGACGCGTGACCATCTCGCGCGCCATCTTGGTCGCGCGCTCCAGGTCGTTGCTCGCGCCCGACGTGATGTCGTCGCACATGAGCTCCTCGGCAACGCGACCGCCCAAGAACACGGCAAGCTCATCGAGCATCTCGTTCTTGGTCTTGAGGAAGTGATCCTCCTGCGGAAGCTGCAGTGTGTAGCCCAGGGCCTGGCCACGGCTGACGATCGAGATCTTGTGAACCGGATCGGAGTGCTCCAGGATATGACCCACCAGGGCATGACCGCTCTCGTGGTAGGCAATCGTGGTGCGCTCGGCTTCGGTCATCACGCGACCCTTGCGCTGCGGTCCGGCAATCACGCGCTCCATCGACTCCTCGACCTCGTCCATCGAGATCACGGAACGATGGCGGCGAGCAGCCAAAAGCGCAGACTCATTGAGCAGGTTCGCCAGATCGGCGCCGGTAAAGCCAACGGTCATCTGGGCGAGCTTCTCAAACTTAACGTCCTCGTCCATCGGCTTGTTCTCGGCATGCACGCGCAAGATCTGCTCGCGGCCCTTCACGTCCGGACGGTCGACCGTAACCTGACGGTCAAAACGGCCGGGACGCAGCAGCGCCGGGTCCAAAATATCGGGGCGGTTGGTCGCGGCGATCAGGATGACCGACTCGCTTTCCTCAAAACCGTCCATCTCGACCAGCAGCTGGTTGAGCGTCTGCTCGCGCTCGTCGTGGCCGCCGCCCAAACCGGCTCCGCGCTGACGTCCCACGGCATCGATCTCGTCAATAAAGATGATCGACGGAGCCTGAGACTTGGCCTCCTTAAAAAGGTCGCGCACGCGGCTGGCGCCGACACCCACGAACATCTCGACAAAATCAGAGCCCGAGATACTAAAGAACGGCACGCCCGCCTCGCCGGCAACGGCCTTGGCCAGCAGGGTTTTACCGGTACCCGGAGGGCCCACCAGCAAAACGCCGCGCGGAATCTTGGCACCCAACTTGCGATAGCGGTCCGGATCGCTCAAAAAGTCGCGGATCTCCTCGAGCTCTTCGACTGCCTCGTCCACGCCGGCAACGTCCTCGAACTTGACCTTGGGGCGCGTGGCCTCGTTGGTCTTGGCGTTGGTCTTGCCAAACTGCATGTTCCTATTATTGGCGCCCATCATCTGGCGCATAAAGTAGAACATGATGGCGATCAGAGCAATCGTCGGAAGCACACTCATCGCCAAGTCGCCCCAAAAATCGGGATCGTTGGTGTTGACGATGTACTTGGTATCGGGGTGCTCCGCCATGAGCTCGGCAAGCGAATCGGAACCGACATAGGTCGAGGAAAAGCTCTTGAGCTCGCTCGTGTCGCCCTTGTCCTTTTTCGTCTTCCAGTAATGACCCGTCACGCTTCCGTCCTGAACCGTATAGGTCAGATCTTCGACGCGATCCTGCTTGATGGCGCTGACCATCTCACTCGTCGCGAGCTTTACGGTATTGCTGGAGTTGGCAAAGCCGGAGCCCATGTTAAAGAAGGCGTAACCCAGGAGCGCGCAAGCCAAAAGAAAATACAGCCAGCCCGTACGCGTGGGCTTCTTGCCTCCGGGCATCCCCGGGATCTTTGGGTCCCGGGGAGTCTGGGAATTGTTGTCGTTACGGTCGTCGGGCATCTTACGAATAAACCTCCGGTTTCAAAATGCCCAGATACGGAAGGTTGCGATAGCGCTCGGCATAGTCGAGGCCGTAGCCCACCACAAAGGCATCGGGGCAATGGGTTCCAACATACTTGGGCGTGACGGCCGAGACGCGGTCCTCAACGTCCTTCCACAGGAAGGCAGCGACCTCCAGCGAGGCGGGCTTACGGCTCTCGAGATTCTTCATCAGGTACTTGAGGGTCAGGCCCGAGTCCAGAATGTCCTCGACGATCAGCACGTCGCGACCACGGATGTCGATATCCAGGTCCTTAATGATACGCACGATGCCCGAAGACTTCACACCGTCGCCATAGCTCGAAACAGCCATGAAATCGATGTTGGTCGGCAGCTCGATCTTGCGCATCAGGTCGCCCATAAAGACCACGGCGCCGCGCAGGACCGCAATCAGCACCAGATCCTTACCCGCGTAGTCGCGAGTAATCTGCTCGCCTAGGCGAGAGACGATACCGTCGATATCCTCCTGCGTAAACAGAACCTTCTCGATATCCGGATGTTGAGAAGCCATGACAACCCTTTCTTGTGCTTATCGCCCACGCACCGCCGCATGGACGCGAACTACACATTCTAGCAGCGCACGGGGTATATTTACCAGCCCGTGCGCCATCAGCGCGGGAATACCGTCAACGTCGCACAGAATAGCTGGCGCGAAGCGCTATTCCGCATCGACCACACGAAGCAGATATGCCACGCGCGTTGCGGCCGTGCATTTAAAACGCTCGTCCGCGCGAACGCCCGCGACCCATACTACGGCACCTCCCGGAGCCGTTCTTACCACGGGTACGCCAGAGCGGTCTGAAACAGGAATGCGCGCCTCGTTTAACAGGTCTGACACTTTCTTGCTTCGGCCGTTCATCCCCAACGGGCACATCACGTCTCCCGGCACAGGGCTATCCACCCACAGGCGCGCCGATCGTGCCTCGGTGGGGATCTCCCCGCGCGAGCCGGCTAACATCCGCTCGCCATCGCGGTCGGCAAACCCCAGGGCCGCCGCATCCACCAAGGCCGCAACCTTTCCGGCAGCAGCAAGCTCGCGGGCACGGTGCACGATATCGCACCCCGGCTCCACAGCCATCGGCTCCGCTGTCAGCATATGCCCCGCCCCCAGCGGCAGACAACCGGGAACGGAGATCCAATCGGCCACTAAACCCTCGCGCGCCGCCGGGGCCTTGAACGCCAGCATGCCAAACTCCACACGGGCATCAATTCCCGCAGGAAGCGTAACCGAGCCCGAGCCCGCAGCGACGCAGGCGAGCACGCGCTCCACGTGCCGCATCTCCGGTCGCGCGTCGGGATCGATGCGCTTAATCGCCAACCGCACGATACGCCGTGCAATCACAACCTCAGCGGCGGCAAGACGGCGCGCATCGAGCACCAGTGCGCCCGCCGCTTCCTTGCGCAGGCAGCTTCGAAACGCCTGTGCCGAAAGCTGGGAAAGAAAGGCGTCTTCGTCGCCCAGAATTTCGCAAGCGGCGCCAATCGTCTTACAGACGCTCGCGTTGCGCCGTGCCACCACCGGCATCACCCGATGGCGTACATAGTTGCGCAGGTACGAAACGTCCTCGTTGCTTTCATCTTCCCGCCATGGCTGACCGTGCACCTGCAGATAGCTCACGAGCTCATCGTGCGTGAGGTCGAGCAAGGGGCGAACCACAATGTTCCGACGGCGCGGAATGCTCGATAGGCCAGCGGGCCCCGAACCCTTAATCGCGTTCATCAAAAATGTTTCCGCGCGGTCCGAAGACGTGTGCGCGGTACAGATACGAGCCGCCGTCCGCGGTGCGCCCGATTCAGCACAAAGTTCGCGAACATATCTCCGTGCCGCGGCATAGCGCACCTCGCGAGCCGCAGCCTCGATATTGCCCGATTCGTCATCAAAATAAGCGTGCTCCACGCACAGCGGCAAGCCGTATTGCGCGCACAGGTCACGTACAAAGGCCTCGTCGCCATCGGACGCCTTGCCGCGCAGATGATGGTTTACATGCAGCACGTGCAATCGCTCGCGCGCAATGGGAGCGACGCCGCGCCCGTCCTGGATATCCAGCTTTGATGTGCAAGCCATAAGGAGCAGCGCCGTCGAGTCCGCACCGCCTGATACCATGAGCACTACGGGGGCAGCGGCCCGCCGCGTTGCCAGGGCGCTCTTATCCGTCCTCGGCGCGGCATGATGTCCATAGTGCTGAGATACCGTTGGCATTCGCTTCCTCCTCTATTCGTCCGCACTCATTGTATCCTTTGGAATCTTATGTCTCGCCTGCACCTTCATATCCTCGGCAGCGGCTCAAAAGGCAACTGCGCACTCGTCGAGGGGCCTCAGGGGCTCATCATGATCGACAACGGCCTGTCCCGCCGCGAGACACTTAAACGCATGGCGGAGCTTGGCCTCTCGGCAGACGACGTCGCCTCTCTTGTAATCACCCATGAGCATGGTGACCATATCAAGGGGCTCGATGTATGGTGCAAGCACTGGCATGGTCCCCTCTTTGCCAGTAGGGACACCCTTTCATGCAAAGAAAACCTCGCGCACCTGCCCGTAGAGGAATTTGACCCCGGCGACACGCTCCCCATTGCCGGCATCCACGTGCAAACCTACTCAACATCGCACGATGTCATCAATCCTGTCGGCTATCGATTTAATGCTCTCGATGATTCCATTGGGTTTGCCACCGACACCGGAGAGCTATCGAGCCAAGCCATGAACACCCTCAAAGATTGTCGAGTCCTCGCGCTCGAAAGCAACCATGATGTGACCATGCTGCGCGAGGGAGAATATCCCCGCTTTCTTCAGGAGCGCATCCTGTCTGCAAGGGGACACCTCTCCAACAACCAGGCCGCCGAAGCCGCGCGCGAACTTGTTACCGATCGCACCGAACAGCTCATCGCCATGCATATCAGCCAGGACAATAATCGTCCAAGCCTTACCGTCAAAAGCTATGCCAACGCGCTTGATGCAAGTCTCGATGATGAACTCGGCAGTTCTGCCACCCGTCTTCAAGGGCCACGGAAGCTCTCGATACGCCCTGCAAGCCAGTATCAACCGACAACCATTCAATAGCCCCTCAAGACAACAAAAGGGGGCTGGGAATCACTTCCCAGCCCCCTTAACTCATACTCTCGATTGAAGCAGAGCCATCGTTAGTCGATAGAGATCTTCGTGACGTTCTTCTTCTCGACAATCTTGGGAACCGTAACGGTCAGGATGCCGTCAGCATACTTAGCCGAAAGGCCCTCGCTCGAAGCGTCCTTCAGATACACGCCGCGCGTCGCACTGTACGAGCCGAACTCCTTCTGGAGGAAGTTCTTACCCTCGTTTTCGGCGCTCTCCTCGACGTTCACGCTGATGGACAGGCGACCCTCATTGAGCTCAACGTCGATGTCATCCTTGGCGACACCGGTCAGATACGCCTTGACCTCGTAGCCATCGCCCTTGTCCTCAACGTCAACGGGGAACGCCTTGGAGGCAATCGAGTTGTTTGCAAGGTCGGTCATATCATCAAACAGATCGAACAGCGAGCTAGCAGAAGGACGAACGCCAAAAACCGAACGATAAGGAACCATGCTTGCCATGTTTACCACTCCTTTTAAGGACTGCCGAGCCATCTTCTAGGTGACTGGGACTTCTTTTGACGCTCTTATATATGCCCACCCAGTGCTCATATATACATCGACTATAAAGTTTTTTGAGTCCAGTACTATAAGCATATCTAAGTGTGTATGACTCAGGTCTTAGTAAGGTTAAGGTTCTTTGAACCAGAGCTTAAATAAGAAGTATGTTCGCAGCTACAAATAACAAGGGGCTTACAATGAGCGCGTACACGTTGTTGGTAACGAGCTAAAGGGCATCATGGACGACCAAAACCAGAACAATATGTTTATGCCGACGCAGGGCGAAGATACTTCTACGCAGCCGCCACGGTTCCATCGCCCCCACATCTCGCAAGAGCCCATTAATGATCCTGAGCCCGATTATGTGACGAGAAATCGATATCAAACGCTCGAGGATGCCCAAACGGGACGTAAACATATGGGCGTTGCCTCGGGAGACCCTGTATATCTGAAAGACGCGCCATTATCTAAAAACAGCGCAGCTAGCGATGAGCCGATGAAAGCATCCGCCGCTCATCAACAAAGAGGGCCTCGACCCAAGCAAACCTTGACGCATTCGGCTCGCTATCTCGAAACGCCAAAACAGGGAAAATCAATCTTCGTTTCGTCAAGTAAACGACGCAAGCAGCATCAGCTGACAATTCTGCTTTTGATCATTGCGGCCATAGCAGTTGCCCTTGTTATACGATTTATTTTCTTTAAATAAAGGCTCAATACCAAAAACAACAAGATCGTCTGGTGTAATTGAGTCATTTACACCCCGTAAACGCAAAAAAGGGGGAGGCCGCGAGGCCTCCCCC
>NZ_QROZ01000014.1:0-32007 GCF_003475205.1 Collinsella sp. AF36-3AT
TAATGTGCTTTCCGTCTTGCGCAGGACTGTAGAGCAGGAAAGTTCATATGCGCCGCCCGGCTCCCGCGGCTCCCGAGGGGTATCTCCCATGCAAAAACTTTTGTTGGGTAAAGTCCGAGGTCAGTGGCGTTTTATAACGAGAAATTCAAAAAAGTTGAAAATCCATTACAAATTTGCGTTGACTTTAGGTAACTAAAGTTTCATACTCCTTTTCAACCACTGGGGGATGTGAACACGCACGGATCGTTCACATCATGATTGAAGAGGATTTCTTAGACATGTTCACGCATCAGCTAAACATTATCAGTGTAGTAATTATCTGATGCGGGTTAGCACATACAGCTAGCCCGTACGATAACGGGCGGCTGATGAAGATGAGGGCCGTCGAGCGCAACCGACGGCCCTCATTTTTTATGTCTAGGAAGTTCTTTTTAGAGGAGGAAATGTAATGAACGGAGTTTTGCTCATGGTTGTGGCCGCGGCGGTGCTCGCCTGTGGCTATCTGGGCTACGGCCGCTGGCTGGCCAACAAGTGGGGCGTTGACAAAGAGGCCCTCACGCCGGCCAAGCGCATGAAGGACGGCAAGAGCTTCTCGCCCGTCTCCGCCTTTACCGCGTTCTCGCACCAGTTCAGCTCGATCTGCGGTGCTGGCCCTGTCACGGGTACGATCGTCGCCATGGCCTTTGGCTGGCTGCCCGTCGTGCTCTGGGTCCTCGTCGGCGGCATCTTCTTTGGCGCCGTCCACGACTTTGGTGCTCTGTACGCTTCGATGAAGAACAACGGCAAGTCCCTGGCCCAGCTCATCGAGAAATACATCGGCAAGACCGGCCGTCGCCTGTTCCTGCTGTTCTGCTGGTTGTTCTGCATCATCGTCATCGCCGCTTTCACCGACATGGTCTGCAAGACGTTCATGTTCACCTCGGTCGTTGACGCTTCTGGCGCTGCCACCGGTGCTATCGACTTCACCAAGTCCTATGCCGCCGGCTGCGCTGGTACCATCTCCATCCTGTTCACCTTCGTCGCTATCGCCTTTGGTTGGGCCCAGAAGAAGTTCAACCTCACCGGCGCTGCCGAGTTTGTCACTGGCGTGGTGCTCATGGTTCTCATGTTCGCCGTCGGTATGCAGTTCCCGGTCTACCTGGATAAGTTCCAGTGGTTCGCCGTCGTCATGGTCTACCTGGTCTTCGCTGGCGCTATGCCCATCCAGATGCTCAAGACCCCTCGCGACTACCTCACTTCCATCATGATGATCGTCATGATCGCCTGCGCTGTCCTCGGTATCGTCGTCCTGGGTGTTAACGGCCAGGCCACCATCACCGCTCCGGCCTTTACCGGCTTCTCCAGCGCTTCTGGCATGATGTTCCCGGTCCTGTTTGTTTCCGTTGCCTGCGGTGCCCTCTCCGGCTTCCACAGCCTCGTTTCTTCTGGTACCTCCTCCAAGCAGGTCGAGAAGGAGCAGGACGCCGTCAAGGTCGGTTATGGCGCCATGATCGTCGAGTCCTTCGTCGGCATCCTTGCCATCATCGTCGCCGGCATCATGTTCTCCGATATGAACACCGCCGGTACCGGCGCCCTCAACGCTGGTGTCGCTTCCACCCCGTTCCAGATCTTCGCCGCTGGCATCTCCCGCGGTATGCAGGCCTTCGGTGTTGACGGCACGCTCGCTACCGTCTTCATGACTATGAACGTCTCCGCTCTGGCCCTGACCTCGCTCGACGCCGTCGCCCGCATCGCCCGCACCTCGTTCTCCGAGTTCTTTGCCCAGACCAACGATGCTCTGGCCATCGAGTCCAAGGCCGGCTACATGAAGGTTCTCGGCAACCCCTGGTTCGCCACGGTCGTCACCCTGCTTCCCGGTCTCGCCCTCGCCTTTGGCGGCTATGCCAACATCTGGCCGCTCTTTGGTGCTTCCAACCAGCTGCTCGGCGGCATGACCATGATCACCCTCGCCGTGTTCTGCAAGTGCACCGGCCGCAAGGGCTGGATGCTCTACGTGCCCGTCGCCTTCCTGCTCTGCTGCACCTTCACCTCGCTGGTCCAGAGCGCCATGGGCTGCATGACCGCTGTCCAGGCTTACGGCTTCTTCGGCACCATCCCGGCTACCGCCACCACGGCCGCCGTCTCCGTCGCCGCCACCAAGGGCCTGCAGCTCGTTTTCGCCGTCCTGCTGATGGTCCTGGGCCTCATCGTTGCCGTCAACTGTCTCAAGGAGTTCTTCGGCAAGGAGGCCGGCTCCATGCCCGACGAGGAGCCCGAGTGGTCCGAGATGGGCAAGGCCGAGTACGGTCGCGCCGCTGCCGCTGAGGCTCCTGCCGACGCCGAGGCCGCTAAGGCCTAGTCGGTCGGACGGGTTGAATCTCCCATCTATTTGACTCGGAAAGACCGGGTCCGCAATCAAGCGGACCCGGTCTTTTTTCTTGTGATAACAGGTGGTGCAAGGGCGTTCTCGCAGATGTTTTGCGTGGATAGGCTCGTGCGTTGTACCATATGGACGTATATGTGTGCATATGAAAGGGGCCCCGTGGCCAAGACGGTATATTCCGATAATCAAAACAATGTCGATGCTCTGGCTGAGCGTCTGAGCAGCCAGACGTCGCTTTCTGCCGAGCGCGCCAAGCTGGTTGCCTACGACCTGCTCTGCCGCAAGGCGCTCAAGATTAAGTCGAGCGCGCTGGCGCAGATTTTCCGCTCCGTCGATAAGGAATGCGATACCAAGGCGATGCGCGATGAGCTTATCGCGGCAAATATCGTGACCAAGATCGAGGGCAGCGGCATTAACGGGCGCCCGGCGTTCTATACCATCAATGTCGAGATCCGCGATGCCCAGGAGCAGCCTGCCGAGTCCGTCGAAGATTTTGTCGTCGAGGATTCCGCTGACGTGCCTGCTGTGGAAGAAGTTGCTCCGCGTGAGCATGTTGATACCGATGAGTTGCTCGATGAGAACGTCGTGCGTGCCTTTACGGCCAAGGCAGGGCGCGGCGGTTTTGGCGGGGGTGGCAAGCGCGATGCGCAGCGTCGCGCCCAGCAGGAGCGCTTCCGTCGCGCCGTTGCTCGAAAGGGTGAGACGGATGCCGAGGCTGTTGAGAACGAGGTTGCTGCCGAGTCGCAGAGGCCCGCGAAGGAGCAAAAGCCCGTGGAGGCCCAGGAGCCCCAGCGTCGCCGTGGTGCCCACTTTAAGGCTGCGCAGCAGGATGTCGCGCATGAGGTTGAAGAGCTTTCCGAGGCCGCAGACGATGTTGAGGAGTCTGCCAAGAAGGCCCCGGGCTCATGTCGTCCCGGACGTGGTTTTGCGAGGCGCGCGTATCCCGTAAGGCGTCAGGAGAAGGGCGAGCCGGCTCCGACCGCTCAGGCCGAGAAGGCCGAACAAACCGAGAAAACCGTTGAGCCGGCGGCTCGCGAGCAGCAACCTTCCGAGTCGCAGCCTGCGGCTGACACTGAGGTCAAAGCTCAACAGACCGCTGATAAGCAGGCGGGGGAGAGCGCCTCAGGCAAGCCCCGCCGTCGTCGTCACCGCGGCGGTCGTGGCTCAAATGCCGAGGCCGCGGCCGAGAAGACAGCGACACAAAACGGAGATGAGAAGGCCGAGACTCCGGTGGATCAGGTCAAGCGCCAGCCGGCGAAGGAGGCCAAGTCCGATCGTCCGCAAAAGCGCTCGTCTGCGCCCAAGCAGGAACGTAATACCCGGGCAGATTCCAAGCGTAAGCCTCATGCACAGGCTGAGCCTGCCGCGGCTGATAGTGCTACCCAGCAGCCCGAGTCGGCCGTCCACGGCGAGGTATCGGCGTTTGCCCTTGCCCGCGTTTTGGGCAGGCAGCTGCTCAAAGTTGTCCCTACGCCTACGGCGCTCTCTAAGATCAAGGAACAGCAGACTCAAATTGTTAAGGTCGAGGGCAAGGACGGCAAAAAGGCGCCGCAGCGCACTCAGCACAACGAGATGTCCAACCGCAAGATTGCCGAGGAAATCGCAATCATCCAGGCTTGGATCGAGCAAAACCGAGGTGCCGATACGCCGGTTGCCTCGCGCCGCCAGCGTGCCTACCAGATTTTTAACGACGAGAAGGCTTTTGACGGCAAGCACGGTGAGCGCCTGATAAGGCGCATGACCGAAAAGGGCATCAGCATGCAGGCGATCAAGGTCGCCCCCAACCGCCCCGTGCACTTTACGGGTTTCTTTACGCTGGGCGCCGATAAGCCGTTCATTATGGTCGAGAACCTGGACACCTACGACGAGATCGTCAGGCTGCTGCGTGGCCGCAAGCACGCCAAGCTCTTTGGCATCAAGGTGGGCGGCGTGATTTTTGGCGGCGGATGCAAGGCGAGCGTCTCGCATGCCCTGGACGATTATCTGGCCGAGATCGGCTATCGCTTTAACTACGTCTACTACGTGGGCGATATCGACCGCGAGGGCGCGCGCATCGTCGAGCAGGCTCGCAATGCCAATGTGGTTGAGATTCGCCTGCATGCCGGTATGTACCGCGCCATGCTCGCCGAGCATAAGCGTCGCGTGAAGGCCGGCGGCGAGTGCGAGCGCGCGGCTGCCAACCAGGGCGTGCCGCAGAACTTGGCGGCGACGATCAAGGATCTGCCCATGGTCACGCGCGTGCAGTTCCGCAATGTGCTACGTGAAGGCGGGCGCATTCCGCAGGAGATTCTGATGACCGCCGACTATCGGGATGGCGACTCGGGAAGCTTCGACCGCATGCTGAACAACTAAATTCCGCCGGCCCCGGGAGAGCGGGGACACCGGCTTAGGTTTCCTGCTCTACAGTCCTGCTCACGACGGAGGCCACATTAAGTGGCCTCCTGTTCGTGCGGAACTCGCGATAAACCTAAGCCGGTGTCCCCGCTCTCCCGGGGCCTGTCGTGGCTTGGCCGTTGCATGCGGCTCGCTTTTCGGAACGGGGCTGACGGACACGTTCCGAAATCTACCACCGTCGCTGTACAGGGTGTCTATAAAGAGCCGTGGCCAAAAAACGGCAAATATGAGTACTGATACTCTTTTAGTAGCAGTAATTTTGACCACATTTAAGGTGATTTGACGTGTCGATCGAGCAGATAAGCTGCCGTATCTCCTCAAGTGTTCATTAAAGGAAGACCTTGATGCGAATAAATCTCATTAAGATCTTCTTTTATTAACGAAAATAATGTAGCTACAACGGTAACAGTACTCATATTTGCCGTTTTTTGGCCACAGTCCTTCGGAGGGTCCTCGAAAATAGTCCCGAGCCGGCACTTGGGGACGTTCCTATAATGCCGGCACTTAGGAGCGTCCCCAAGTGCCGACACCGCGTCTGCCTGCGGCGGCCGCGCCCCGCTGCGTCGCTCCGCACCCTTGCGGGTTCGAATCCCTCCGCTTGGCGGCGTTGGCTCGATTTGCTTGACGTGAGGGGCTCTTGGCTGGTGTGGGACGGAGGGATTCCGCGTCCGCCTGGTCGGCGGCCGCGCCCCGCTGCGTCGCTTCGCTCCTTGCGTGCTGCGCTGGAAAACGCTTCGCGTTTCCTCAGCTCCGCACCCTTGCGGGTTCGAATTCCTCCGCTTGCCCACAAGAAAGCGCCCTGGGCCGTTATGGGCTTAGGGCGCTCAGTTTTAATGGCTGGGACGGAGGGATTCGAACCCCCAACAGCCGGCACCAAAAACCGGAGTTCTACCGTTGAACTACGTCCCAATGTGTGGTGTTGCCCAAAAGCAACTCGTCTAGTTTACCTAATCTGCGAGGGCATCGCAAACGCCGTCGAGTAGGCGTACGGCGAGCGTCTGCGCGTCGCTGGCCGTGAAGGTGCCGTTGTAGCGCGTCATGCCCGTGAGCTCAATGCGAATGCGAGCCGGCTTCTGCTGCGCGGCGACATTGGCGGTGCGGATGCGCTGGGCCAGGTTGTGGCACTCGGCGAGGGCAATCGTGGCGCGTGGCGCGGCGTCGGCGGGCAGCTCGTCGCTTGCGATCTCGAGCACCAGGTCAACGTCGGTTGGGACCTCGGAGTCGCAGAGCATCATGCCGCTGTTGTCGGTCGTTGCCGTGGCGATGTTCCACATGCGCGAAGCAACGCTGCGTGCGATGGGGTCCTCACCGATAACGGCGATCTGGAAGCGCTCGAGCACGTTGGCGGCGCGAGCAAAACCGATGCGGGACTCGGCTTCGGTGACCGAGGGCTTGCCCTCCCACACATGGTGCAGGCGGTTGATGTAGGCGTAGGTGTCCTGGAAGGCCATGCCGTCGGCAAACAGGCCGACATTTTCCTGGAACTGCTGCAGGGCGGCCTCGGTATGCGGACCAAAGTAGCCGTCGTCTTCGCCACAGGCAAAGCCCAAAACGTTGAGAGCGCGCTGCAGGGCCTGCACATCGGCGCCATGGAAATTGGGCATGCGCAGATACAGGGTGCGGTCGCCCAGCTTATACGAGGCGTCGACCAGGGCGCTCCAACAGGGGATATCGACGGCATGACCGGCAGCAAGGCCGCTGTCGAGCCTGAAGGTGCTGACGGCCTGCTCGGTGGTGGTGCCAAAGCGCTTGTCGACAACCTCGGCGTCATCGATTGTATAGCCGAGCTGCAGAAGGCGGGACTGAACATCCTCGACGGCTGCTCCCTGCATGCCCGTGGTAATAGGTTCCATGAACGAACCCCTTTCGGCGTACCATTCGTACTATTTTGAGCGTGTGTCGGATAGACAACGCGAGACAATTTATAAACATGCACTCAATAGTGTAGCAACTTGTACCCAAACTCGCTGCCCACAGGTTTTATGACCCCCGCTAGTTAAGACGCTCCACAAAGAAATCTGCCATTGAGAGGAAGAGCTCGCGCGCATGCGGGTCGAGCTCGACGCCTTCGATAGCGGCCTTGGCCTTAGCGGTCAGGTCGAGCGCATAGGTGTGGGCGTAATCGATGGAGCCGGTCTCCTGGAAGATCTCCACGGCGCGTGCGAGCTGCGCAGGGTCCTCGGTGCCCGAGGAAAGGATTGCCTCGATCTCGTCGTGATAGCGCTCGTCTGACAGGGCATGCACGGCAACGAGGGTGCGCTTGCCCTCGGTGATATCGGTGCGGAAGTCCTTGTTGGCGGCCTCCTTGGTGCCGATCAAGTTGAGCAGGTCGTCTTGAATCTGGAAGGCAAGGCCCGTGTGCAGCCCAAAGGCGCGCAGTGCCTCAATCTGCTCTTCGCTGCCGCCGCCGATAATGGCTCCGGCGGCAAGTGGCGTCGCTCCGCTGTAGTACGCGGTCTTGTGCGTCGCCATGTCCAGATAATCGTCGACCGAAATGTCAAAGCGCCCGTCGCGGACCCAGCCCAGGTCGAGCGCCTGGCCCTCGATGGTACGGACGATCATCTCGGTAAGCTCGTGGAGCACGCGAAGCTTCACGTCTGCGTTGAGTGTGGGGTCGTCGAGAACCGTCTTGGTGACCATGGTGAGCGCCAGGTCACCGCAGTTGATGGCAAGACCGGTGCCCTCGGTAAGGTGCATGCAGGGCTTGCCGCGACGAATCTGCCCGTTGTCGGCGATGTCGTCGTGGATGAGTGCGCCCGACTGAAAGTGCTCGATGGCCGCCGCTGCGCTGCGGGCGCTCTCAAAGCTGCCGCCTACCGCAGTGGCGGCGAGCATGCAGATGAGCGGGCGGTGGCGCTTGCCAGCGTTTGCCGTAAATGCCGAGAGCGGGGTATACAGGTAGCGCTCGATATCGGCGGAAGTCGCCTGTCCGTCAAAGAACGTGGCCAGATAGTCGTTAATCTGGTCAAAGTGCTGGGCTAAAAAGCTGGTAAACGGACTGGACACGGGTTCTCGCATTCTTTGATAGGTTGCATCGTTGCATTATGCAGACAACATATTGCCACATTAGGGCGTCGAGCGCGGCGGTTGAAGACGATTGGTCCATGCGGCCGCAAGTGCGGTAGGGGCTTGGCTAGATAAGCCCAAAGTGTTCGAGCGCGGTGACGACGCCGTCGTGGTCGATGCTGTCGGTGACATAGTCGGCCTTTTCCTTGAGGAAGTCCGGCGCGTTGCCCATGGCGATACCGACATCGACGGCGTTCATCAGCGAGACGTCATTGCTGGCGTCGCCGATGCCGTATACGGTTCCGTGGTGGGGATCGAGGGCGTCGAGTACGGACTGGATACCCTCGCGCTTGGTGCATTCGCGAGGCGAAATCTCGGTCACTTCGAGCTCGAGTTCGTTAAAGCAGAGCAGCGGCTCAAACGCTTGATCCTGAGCGATGCGGTTGGCAAGCGACGTGGACATTAAGATCTTGTAGGCGCTGTAATGTTGCAGCTGCGTAATTGCATCGCCCACGGTGCGGGCGTATCCCGGGGCGTCGGGCGCATCGGCACTCATGCGAACGACGCCATTGAGTCCCTCAAAACGAATCACTTCGTCCGATTGCTCAAGAATGGGAGCAAGGCGCTGCAGCATGCCGGGCGTCATCGCCAAATCGCGAATCACGTGTCCCTCAAGTTCGACATAGCCACCCGCGAGGCAGACGATGCCGGTCCAGGGCAGCTCGAGCAGCTTTGGATGGATGCAGCTCAGCGTGCGCCCTGTGCAGATAAACGCCATATTGCCCTTGGCGACAAAATCACGGATGGCTTGCGAGACCGCTTCATTGGGATAGGGGGAGAGGTCTCGCTCGCTCTCGGGAAGCTCTTGTGCCACTCGAGGGTCTTGCCAGGCGAGTGTTCCGTCGATATCGAAGAAGCAGATATCGCCGCGCTTATGGGCTGCGCTGGCGGCAGGGGAGGCCGAGGTGGTGGGCACAAATCCCGGCTCGAGGCCCATGATCTGGTCAAAATGCTCTTTAACGCGGGGAACGGAGATGCCAATAATCACCTGGGCGGTCTTGCCCGTAATGATGAGGCCCTTGGCGCCCGCCGCGACGAAGGCTGCGTTGTCTGCGACAACGGAAGGTTCTGCGACCTCAACGCGCAGACGCGTGGCGCAATTGGTCGCTCCTACAATATTGCTAACGCCACCCAAGAGCGCAACGACTTGCTCAGCAAGCAGATGATCTTGGGATGATTGGTTGTCGGTGCCGTTTTGGGCCGCGCCTTCTTTGGCAGAGCTTTTTCCCGTCAGACGTGCGAGCGCCGCATCGCTGGCGATATGATCCTCGCGGCCTGGGGTTTTTAGGTCGAAAGCCAGAATGAGGCCCCGGAAGACCAGAAAAAAGACAGCGCTAAACATCAGACCGATACCGAGCGCCAAAAGGTAGGAGCCGGCATGCATTCGCATGAGTGGGATGAAGTTGAAGGCCGTCATTTCCATGAGACCGCCCGAGAAGATGCCGACGATGCCAAAGAAGTTCATGGTCATGGCAAGGCAGGAGGACAGGACGGCGTAGAGCAAAAAGAGTCCGGGATAGGTGAACATAAAGAGAAACTCTAGCGGCTCGGTGACGCCGCAGACCACCGAGGCGACGATGGCGGGCAAAAGGATGACCTTAAGGCCGGCGCGGCGTTCGGGTTTGGCGGTGAAATAGAATGCTGCCGCGATGGCGGGAAGGCCAAAGAGCTTGCCCCAGCCGGTGGCGGTAAAACCTGCCCAGGGCGCAAGTTCATTTAAAGGGCGCGTGCTATGGGAGAGAATGGGGAGCAGGTTGGTCCACGTGGCGTAAATACCGTCGTGAATGACCAGATTGTCGTAATAGATGGGCATATAGAGCAGATGGTGCAGCCCCATGGGCTCGAGCGCTCGCTCCAAAAACACAAAGATGCCCACGCCGAAGGGGCCGACGCCCGCAAGTGCGTGGCGCAGCGTTTCGGTCACAGCGTATGCGAAAGGCACGATGGCGGCCGAGATGGCGGCAAGGGCAAACACGGCAAAAAAGCTGATGAGGTAGACCAGCGAGGAACCCGAGAAGGTGCCGAGCCAATCGGGAACCTTGGCATCGTAGAAGCGGTCATGGATCGCGACGACGGTTGCCGACACCGCCAGCGGGCCGATAATGCCGGTGTCGAGCGTCTTGATGCCGTCGATGACGGTGATGCCGCTAGCGGAGGTCAAAAACGACGGGTACTTAAGCCCAAGGTTGTCTCCGCTCAGCTTAATGATCTCGCTCAAAAAGAAACAGTAGGAAAAATAGGCTACGAGCGCCTCGAGGCAGCAGCGTGCCGGTTGCTTTTGGGCAAGGCCGATAGGCAGCGCTACGGCAAAAAGGAGTGGAAGGCGCTTAAAGACCGTCCACGAGCCGCGCTGAATGATAGTCCAGAAAACGTACCAGGGGGTTCCGTATACGGCGAGGTCGCCGACGATATCCACGGTCGTTGCGAGGGCGGAGATGCCGACCATGAGGCCTGATATAGAAAACAGCATGGCGGGCGCGAACATGGCTCCGCCAAAACGTTGGATTTTCTGCAGCATAATATGCCTTTCGGATGCAACATGCTGTGCGAGCAAGAACGTTTAAACAATGAACTCATTGTAGAGGACTGGCTGCTTGCCGCATTGACGGTTTTGATTCGGTCCGATTTGGGTTTCGGGGGAACCGTCGACGGTAAATAATCCGTGCTTTACCGATAATCGGTTTAAACAACTTTAAGAAATGCTATCGTGCCTAGCCATACATATTCATTAGAGGTGAAATCATGCCAAAAGCGATTTACGAAGGAATCTACCGCGAGATCCGTTCGCGCATCATCAACGGGACCTATGCGTTTCAGGAGATGCTGCCAACCGAAGCCGAGCTGACCGCGGAGTTTGGCTGCACGCGCAATACCGTTCGACGCGCCTTGAGCATGCTGGCCGACCAGATGTTTGTGCAGCCTATACACGGTAAGGGCGTGCGCGTTATTTGGCTTAAGGGCGAAACCGACATGCTGGGCGCACTCGAAGAGGTTGAGTCGTTTGGCGAGTTCGCAAAACGCAACAATGCCGTCGCATCGACCGAGGTCAAGTCTTTTGAACATTTGATTTGCACTGAGCAACTCTCACGTCGCCTGGGCTTTAAGGTGGGCGAGGAGCTGATTCGCGTCGTGCGTGTCCGAAGCCTCAACGGCAGCGCGCGCCAAGTGGACCATGGCTACTTTTTGGCGTCGATCGCCAAGGGCCTGACCCCCGAGATCGCGGCGGATTCTATCTACGGCTATCTGGAGCACAAGCGCGGCGTCAAAGTGATGGCGAGCCGTCGTACGGTGAGTGTCGAGCTCGCCAACGATGAAGACTGCAGCTATCTGGACCTCGGCAAGTACAACTGCGTCGCCGTTATGGAGAGCCAGTCGTACACCTCGGACGGCATCTTGTTCGAGGTCACGCATGCCCGCACACACCCCGAGATCTTCCATTACCGCGTCAATTCCAAGCGATAGCCGGCTAGCTCGCAGCCTGACGAGACTCATGCCCTCAAAGAGAAAACGCCCGGTCAAACCGACGATGCATCGGCTTGACCGGGCGTTTTCTCTGCATTCGATAACGAATAATTGTTTATACAAAACTTGTCAAGTATCAAGTCGAAATTACCGTTCACCGAAGTTTTTCTACCGCTCTAGTAATACTTGTTCAAACAACTAGCCAAATAGCGTATTGTACAAGTCAGCAAAAGGGGCAAAGTCCCCGAGCCAATCTCCGAAGGCGGCGGCAAAGGGTGCCGCCACGGTGTGAAAGGGTGGATTGTAATGAAGAACGAAATGAGCAGAAGGCAGTTCCTGGGCTTTGCTGGTTCCGCGGCTGCGGTTCTTGGTCTGGGCCTCGTGGGCTGCGGTGGTTCTGCCGGCTCTGGCTCCTCTGCTTCTGGTGACGCTGCCGAGGTCTACTTCCTCCAGTTCAAGCCCGAGGTCGACAAGGAGTGGAAGGAGATCGCCAAGGCGTACAAGAAGGAGAAGGGCGTCGAGGTCAAGATCGTGACCGCCGCCTCCAACACCTACGAGGAGAAGCTCAAGTCCGAGATGTCCAAGAGCTCCGCTCCGACGCTGTTCCAGGTCAACGGCCCCACCGGCCTTAAGAACTGGAAGGACTACTGCGCCGATCTTTCCGACACCAAGCTCCGCGGCGAGCTCATCGACGACTCCCTGGCGCTGCAGTCCGACGGCAAGGATCTGGGTATCGACTGGGTTCAGGAGAGCTACGGCATCATTTACAACAAGGAGCTCCTCGAGAAGGCCGGCTACAAGGCCGAGGACATCAACTCCTTCGACAAGCTGAAGGCTTGCGCCGATGACATCCAGGCCCGCAAGGACGAGCTCGGCGTTGACGGTGCCTTCACTTCCGCCGGTATGGATGACTCCTCCAGCTGGCGCTACACCACGCACCTCGCCAACCTCCCGCTCTACTACGAGTTCGAGAAGGAGCACAATCAGGAGGACGACGAGATCAAGGGCGAGTATCTCGACAACTTTAAGCAGATCTTCGACCTGTACATCACCGACTCCACCTGCGATCCTTCGCAGCTCGCCTCCAAGACCGGTGACGACGCCACCAACGAGTTCGCAACCGGCAAGGCCGTCTTCTATCAGAACGGCTCTTGGGCCTACGCCGACCTCACCAAGGCCGGTATGACCGACGACCAGCTCGGCATGCTGCCGATCTACATCGGCGTCGACGGCGAGGAGAACCAGGGCCTGTGCTCCGGCGGCGAGAACTACTGGTGCGTCAGCTCCCAGGCTTCCGAGGATGCCCAGAAGGCCACCGAGGACTTCATGTATTGGTGCGTCACTTCTGACACCGCCACCAGCATCATCGCTGACAAGATGGGTCTGACCGCCCCGTTCAAGAGCGCTAAGGAGACCACCAACGTCTTCTCTCAGCAGGCCGTTGCTATGGCCAAGGACGGCAAGAAGACCGTTGCTTGGGACTTCGTTTACATCCCCTCCGAGGAGTGGAAGAAGAACCTCAAGCAGGCTCTCATCGCTTATGCTGCCGACAACACCAAGTGGGACGGCGTCAAGAACGCCTTCGTCGATGGCTGGAAGACCGAGAAGGCTGCTTCCGAGTAAGCAGTTGCTGCCCAAGCTATCTGATTAGCGACAGGGGGCGGGCAGACGTAGGTTTGCCCGCCCCCTGCATATTGAAAGGACCCTTCTATGGGCAAAGCACTCAAGCGCTGGTGGCCGCTCTTTATGCTGCCCACGTGCCTGGCGTTTATGATCGGGTTCGTGATTCCCTTTATCCAGGGTTTCTATCTCTCGTTCTGCCAGTTTATTACCATCAATAACGCGCACTTTGTCGGTATCGAGAACTACGTGCGCGCGCTGTCCGATCCGCAGTTCTCCACGTCGTTCTTCTTTACCGTGGCGTTTGCCTTCCTGTCGACGGTGCTCATCAACGTGATCGCGCTGGCCATTGCGCAGGCGCTCACTCGCAAGGCGCTCAAGGGCACCAACATCTTCCGTACGATTTTCTTTATGCCTAACCTGATTGGCGGCATTGTACTGGGTTACATTTGGCAGATTCTGATCAACTGCCTGCTCTCCAACGTGGGTGCCCAGCTTATCGCCCTCAACTCCGCCGCTGGCTTCTGGGGCCTTATCATCCTGACCCTGTGGCAACAGGTCGGCTACATGATGATCATCTACATCGCCGGTCTGCAGTCCATTCCGTCTGACTACATCGAGGCCGCCAAGGTCGATGGCGCTACGGCATGGCAGACGTTTTGGAAGGTTAAGATCCCCAACCTGATGCCGACCATCACCATCTGCCTGTTCCTGTCCATCACCAACGGCTTTAAGCTGTTCGACCAGAACCTCGCCCTTACCGGTGGCGCCCCGGCGCACTCCACCGAGATGCTCGCCCTGAACATCTACAACACGTTCTATTCGCGTGCTGGCATCGCATGGCAGGGCATCGGTCAGGCCAAGGCAGTTATCTTCTGCATCCTGGTTGTCGCTATTTCTATGATCCAGCTTAAGGCCACGAGGTCCAAGGAGGTGCAGCAGTAATGAAACGCGATAAGGCTATCAACCGCGCGCTCTCGATCTTCTTTACGATTCTGTCGCTCGCATGGATCTACCCCGTGTTCATGATTGCGCTCAATTCCTTTAAGAAAGCGACCGCAATCAGCACCACCACGGCGTTCGATCTGCTCACGCCCGAGACGTTCAACGGCCTCGCAAACTACGTGCACGCTCTGAACGAGCAGGGCTTTGCCTCGGCGTTTATGTACTCGCTCATCATCACGGTCACGTCGGTCGTGCTGATTCTGGTGTGCTGCTCCATGTGCGCTTGGTACGTGGTGCGCGTCAACAGCAAGATCTCGAACTTCTTCTATTACCTGTTCGTCTTCTCGATGGTCGTACCGTTCCAGATGCTCATGTTCACGCTGTCCAACCTCGCGGACCGCATCGGCTTTAACACGCCGTTTAACATCTGCTTCATCTACCTTGGTTTTGGCGCGGGTCTCGCGGTCTTTATGTTCGCCGGCTTCGTCAAGAACATCCCGCTCGAGATTGAGGAAGCGGCCATGATCGACGGCTGCAACCCGGTCCAGGTGTTCTTTAAGATCGTCCTTCCCATTATGAAGCCCACCTATCTTTCGGTCGGCATCCTTGAGACCATGTGGGTCTGGAACGACTATCTGCTGCCCTACCTTACGCTCGACTCCACCAAGTACAAGACCATTCCTATCTTGATCCAGTACTTCCGTGGCGGCTATGGCCACGTCGAGCTCGGCCCCATGATGGCATGCATCATGATGGTCGTCATCCCCATCGTCATCATGTACATCTTCTGCCAGAAGTACATCATTGACGGCGTTGTGGCAGGTGCCGTCAAGGGCTGATGCCGTAACTGTTTTGCAAGTTTTGGCGGCGCCTCTCAGCGCGGCGCCGCGTATCGAAAGGTAAAGACATGGCCGAGATCGTTCTCAAACATGTTCAGAAGGTGTATCCCAACAACGAGTCAAAAAAGAAGGGCTTCTTTGGCAAAAAGAAGAAAACCGAGGAGAAGAAGCACAACCTCAAGGTTACCGAGGACGGTGTGCTCGCTGTAGAGGACTTCAACCTCACCGTTCACGACCAGGAGTTCATCGTCCTCGTTGGCCCTTCTGGCTGCGGTAAGTCCACGACGATGCGCATGGTCGCCGGCCTGGAGGATATCACCTCGGGCGACGTGCTCATCGACGGCAAGCGCGTCAACGACGTCGCTCCCAAGGACCGCGACATCGCCATGGTGTTCCAGAGCTATGCTCTGTACCCCAATATGACGGTGTACGAGAACATGGCGTTTACGCTCGAGCTCAAGAAGGTCCCCAAGGACGAGATCGACCGCAAGGTTCGCTCCGCTGCCGAGATCCTGGGTATTACCGAGTATCTTGACCGTAAGCCCAAGGCACTCTCCGGCGGCCAGCGTCAGCGTGTCGCCATCGGCCGCGCCATCGTACGTGACCCCAAGGTCTTTCTGATGGACGAGCCCCTGTCCAACCTGGATGCTAAGCTTCGTAACCAGATGCGCGCCGAGCTCATTAAGCTGCGTCATGAGATCAAGGGCACGTTCATTTATGTTACTCACGACCAGACCGAGGCTATGACCCTCGGTGACCGTATCGTGGTCATGAAGGATGGCGTCGTCCAGCAGATCGCCACCCCGCAGGAGGTCTTCAACCATCCCGCGAACATCTTCGTCGCCGGCTTTATCGGCGTGCCGCAGATGAACTTCTTCGATGCCCAGCTGGTGCGCTCGGGCAACGGCTTTACCGTCAAGACCGAGGATATGAACGTGGCGCTCGCCCCCGAGACCTGCGCTCAGCTTGCTCTCAACTGGGACGGCGGCGACGTGAAGGAGATCACGGCCGGCGTGCGTCCCGAGCAGATTCTGCTTGCCGACAAGGGCGAGGAGGGTGCGCTCCAGGGCACCGTCGAGGTGACCGAGCTCATGGGCTCGACCGAGCATGTCCACGTGACCGCTCCCGACGGCCAGTTTGTCCTGATTATCCCCGTCGTCGACCTCGAGGCCAAGGGCGCGCTCAAGGCTGGCGACCCCATCTGGTTCAAGTTCGAGAAGAACGCGACTCATCTCTTCGATAAGGTGTCTGGCAAGAACCTTATCTAGGCCCGGTGCATCCAGGCCCTCCCTTTGGGCGACTGCGGCTTTGCCATCCTTTTGCCGCGGTCACATATAAGGCTCCCCTCCCGTCCACTGGGCGAGAGGGGAGCCTTTCTTTGTGTTGGGACTGTCTGACCGGTCGTTTGTCTCGATCTGTAACGGATAGGGCCGATTTCGGACGTTAGATGTTACAGATCGAGACGGTTCCGCTGAGCTAACCATTTCATCTAAATCTGTAACACCAAAGGCGAATTTCACCTGCTAGATGTTACAGATTGAGATAAACCCGAGGGGAGGGGCCGGTATGTCTCAATCTGTAACGGCTGGGACCGTTTTGGTTGAGTAATTGCTACGGATCGAGATTGTTTGGCCGAGTCGGATCACAGGGTAACGTGCGGGCACAAAAAACGGAGCCGTGTTGCCACGACTCCGTTTCTCAAGAGGATGGGTAAGGGGAATGAGCTAGCTCAGGTGCCAAATCTCGTCGTTGTACTGGGAGATCGTACGGTCGGACGAGAAGGTGCCGGCGTTGGCGATATTGATGAGCGCCTTGCGCATCCAGGCGTCCTGGTCCTCGTAGTCGGCCAGCACGCGCTCCTTGGTCTGGATGTACTCCTCAATGTCGAGCAGGGCCATAAACCAGTCCTTGCCCTTAATGTCGTCGTGCAGGCGCTGCAGGCGCTCGGCGTTGCCGGTTGCCATAAAGGCCGGGTTGGTGATGAAGTCCACCAGCAGTTTAATGCCGGGCTTGCGGTAGAGCGCACCGGCGTTGTAGGTGCCGTCGGCGTAGAGCTGCTCGACCTGTTTGGACGAGGCACCAAAGGTATAGATGTTCTCGTCGCCCACGAGCTCGGCAATCTCCACGTTGGCACCGTCGAGCGTGCACAGGGTTAGGGCGCCGTTGAGCATGAACTTCATGTTGGAGGTGCCGCTCGCCTCCTTGGAGGCCAGGCTGATCTGCTCGGAGATGTCAGCGGCGGGGATCACGCGCTCGGCGGCGGTGACGTTGTAGTTCTCAATCATGACAACCTGCAGGTAGGGAGCCACGTCGGGGTCGTTTGCAATCCACTGCGACAGCGTCAGGATCAGATGGATGATGTCCTGCGCGATAGTGTAGGCAGGCGCCGCCTTGCCGCCAAAGATGATGGTGACAGGGTGCTTAGGCCTGTTGCCGTTCTTGATATCGAAGTACTTCCAGATGATGTAGAGCGCGAGCATCTGCTGACGCTTGTACTCGTGGATGCGCTTGACCTGGACGTCGATGATGGCGTTGGAGGGAATGGTCACGCCCCGCTCGAGCGCCATGAACTGGCGCATGATGGCCTTGGCCTCGACCTTGGTGGCGGCCAGGCGCTCAAGAACGTCCTTGTCGTCGGCGAACTTGGCGAGTTTGCTCAGATCGCCGGTGCTGCGCCAGTCGGTGCCGATTACATCGTCGAGCAGGCTGGCGAGCGCGGGGTTGGCTCCATGGATCCAACGGCGGAAGGTGATGCCGTTGGTCTTGTTGGAGAACTTCTCGGGATAGATCTCGTAGAACGGATGAAGCTCGGTGTCCTCCAGGATCTTGGTGTGGAGGGCGGCTACGCCGTTGATGGAGAAGCCAAAGTGGATGTCCATGTGGGCCATGTGGACGGTGTCGTGCTCGTCGATGATGGCGACGCGCGGGTCATCGTGCTCGGCTTTCGCGATCTCATCGAGCTTGACGATAATGTCGGCGATGGCAGGGGAGACCTTCTGCAGGCTGACGAGCGGCCACTTCTCGAGCGCCTCGGCAAGAATCGTGTGGTTAGTGTAGGCGACCATGGAGCGTACGATGGTCACGGCCTCGTCAAACTCGATGCCATGCTCGGTGGTGAGCAAGCGAATGAGCTCGGGGATGACCATGGTGGGGTGCGTGTCGTTAATTTGGACCACGGCGTAGTCGGCCAGATCGTGCAGGTTGCTGCCGCGCTCGATGGCCTCGTCGATCAGGAGCTGGGCGGCGTTGCTCACCATGAAGTATTCCTGGTAGATGCGAAGCAGGCGGCCCTGCTCGTCGGAATCGTCGGGGTAGAGGAACAAGGTGAGGTTCTTGGCGATCTCTGTCTTGTCGAAGTCGATGGAGCTGCCGGGGACCAGGCCGTCGTCGACGCTCGCCAGGTCGAACAGGCGCAGACGGTTCTTGGTGGGCTGGCCGTAACCGGGCACGTCGATGTTGACGAGCTTGGAGGTAACGGCAAAATCACCGAACTCGACGGTGTAGGAGCGGTCGTCGTCGACTAGGATGTCCTGCTCACCGAGCCACTCGTCGGGGACGGCCTTCTGCTGGTTGTCGACAAAGCGCTGACGGAACAGGCCGTAGTGATAGTTGAGGCCCACGCCATCGCCGGTCAAGCCCAGCGTGGCGATGGAATCCAGGAAGCATGCGGCCAGGCGGCCCAGGCCGCCGTTGCCGAGCGACGGCTCGACCTCGAACTCCTCGATCTTGTTGAGGTCGTGGCCTGTGGCGGTGAGCTGGTCCTTAACCTCGTCGTAGATGCCGAGGTCGATCATGTTGTTGATGAGCAGCTTGCCGATCAAAAATTCGGCGGAAATGTAATAGAGCTTTTTCTTGCCGTTGTTGAGCGGGCAGGCGGCGGAGCGCTCCTGCACGAGTTTGACCAGCAGCTTGTAAATGCGACGGTCGTCGAGCTGCTCGAGCGAGGTGCCAAAAGACTGCTCGGCGAGTTCCATGAGGTTAATTTGGGGCATGTTTCCTCCTGTAATGGGTTGATTACATGTCTGCAATTCATAAGAATCCCGCGCGAGGGGATTGGGGTGGCCTCGCGCGGGTAAGCAAGCGCGTCCGCACGGTGGGGAGGGGTCGGGCGCGGTAGCTCCTATTGAGGAAGCTCGATTTCGGCTTCCGACGGGATGCGGAAGTAGGTCTCGGTCCAGTCGGTGAGTTTGTGCTCGAGCTCGCGGGTGATGGCGCCGTCGAGCATGCGCCAGGTCCAGTTGCCGCCCAGCGTGGCAGGGGTGTTGATGCGCGCCTCGTTGCCCAAGTTGAGCAGGTCCTGCATGGTGTAGACGCACGTGTCGCTCACGCTGGCTGCGATGGTTCGGTTGAGCGCGTCGGCGATGGGTTCGCCGGCCTGCTGATGGGTGTACAGGGCTGTCTGCTCGCGCTGACGCGGGGTAGCCGTTCCTTCAAACCAGCCGCGTGCCGTCTCGTTGTCGTGAGTGCCCACGTAGGCGACGGTGTTGGCAATGTAGTTGTGCGGCAGGTAGTACGAGTTGGTGCCCTCAAAGGCAAACTGCAGGATCTTCATGCCGGGGAAGCCCGAGTTGTCGCGCATATCGATGACGCCGGGGGTGAGGAAGCCCAGATCCTCGGCGATGATGGGCAGCGTGCCGAGCTTTTCCTCGAGTGTCTTGAAGAGCTTGAGGCCGGGACCCTGCGTCCACGAACCGTAGGACGAATCAGGCGAGGAGAACGGCACCTCCCAATAGGCCTCGAAGCCGCGGAAGTGATCCAGGCGGATGACGTCGTACATGTCGAGGGCGGCGCGAATGCGGCCCTCCCACCAGGAGAAGCCGTCGGCCTCCATGGCGTCCCAGTCGTAGATGGGGTTGCCCCAGTACTGGCCGGTAGCCGAGAACTGGTCGGGCGGCGTGCCGGCGACGCTCACGGGATTGCCGGCGGCGTCGATCTTAAAGAGCTCAGGTGTCGCCCACATCTCGACGGAGTCACGCGAGACATAGATGGGCAGGTCGCCGATGATGAGAATGTCGCGCTCGTTGGCATAGGCCTTGAGGCGGCTCCACTGGCGATCGAAGAAGTACTGCGTCATCTGGTGGTAGAGCATACGCGCCGGATGGTCGGCGCAGACCTTGGCGGAAGCCTCGCCGCGGGTGCGGAGCTCCGCGGGCCACTCCCAAAACGCCTTGAGACCGCACTCCTCTTTGACGGTCATGAACTCACAGTAGGGGATGAGCCAGTCCTCGTTGGCCTGGATAAAGTCATCGAAATCGGCCAGCTTGTCGGCAGCAAAGCGCTCGGCGGCGCGGTCGAGAATCTGACGGCGGCCGCCAAAGATAGCACCGTAGTCGACATTGCTGGGGTCGGATCCCAGATACACGCCATCGATATCGCGCTGCTCCAGATACCCTGCCTCGATAAGCTCGGCAAAGTCGATAAAGTTGGGGTTGCCCGCGCGGGCCGAGAACGACTGATAAGGCGAATCGCCATAGCTGGTCGTCGTAAGGGGCAGAATCTGCCAGTAATGTTGTTTGCACGAGGCGAGAAAATCGACGAAGTCGTAGGCATTCCAGCCAAAGCCGCCGATTCCGTATGGTCCGGGCAGAGATGAGACGGGCATGAGGACGCCGCTTGCACGCTCCATGAATGCGCTCACCAACCTTCTTGTTGTGGGGTCGGCCTGCCGATGGGTGTGCAGTCCGCCTCCGATGTTCTGATTCGATACGCCTATTGTAAAACATGTTGTTTAAACATGTACAGGCAAGATAAAAAAGTTGGTCGATTTTCGGCGAATGGCTACATGCCATGAAAAAAGCCCCGACCTCACAACGTGAGATCGGGGCAAGAACGGTATGTAGGTTTTTGCTACTCGGCGTCGGCGAAGCCGTTGGGGTTGTGGCTCTGCCAGTTCCAGCTATCGCGGCACATGTCCGCGATGTCGTACTGGGCCTTCCAGCCCATCATGCGCTCGGCCTTGGAGGCATCGCACCAGTTGGCAGCGATGTCGCCGGCGCGGCGCTCGCGGATCACGTAGGGCAGCTCCTTGCCACAAGCCTTGGAGAAGGCGGCGACGACCTCGAGTACCGAGGTGCCGGTGCCGGTGCCCAGGTTAAAGATCTCGACGCCGGTCTTGCCGTTCATCCAGTTAAGGGCGGCAACGTGACCAGAGGCCAGATCGCACACGTGGATGTAGTCGCGCACGCCGGTGCCGTCGGGGGTGGGGTAGTCGTTGCCAAAGACCTGAACGGCCTCGAGCTTGCCCACGGCGACCTGGGCGACATAGGGCACCAGGTTGTTGGGGATGCCCTTGGGGTCCTCGCCGATCAGGCCCGACGGATGAGCGCCGATGGGGTTGAAGTAACGGAGCAGCACGACGTCCCACTCGGGGTCGGCGGTGTGGACGTCCATAAGGATCTGCTCGATCATCCACTTGGTCCAGCCATAGGGGTTGGTTGCGGGCTTCTTGGGGTCTTCCTCGGTGACGGGCGGGTTGTCCGGGTCGCCGTAGACGGTCGAGGAGCTCGAGAAGATGATGGACTTGCAACCATGGTTGCGCATGACGTCGATGAGCACCAAGGTGTTCTCGATGTTGTTGTGGTAGTACTCGACGGGCTTGCTCACCGACTCGCCGACGGCCTTAAAGCCGGCAAAGTGGATGACGCGGTCGATCTGATGGGTATCGAAGATCTTGTTCATCGCATCGCGGTCGAGCACGTTGGCCTCGTAGAAGGTGAGGTTCTTGGCGGCTTCGTCGCCCACGATGGTCTTGACGCGGTCGACGGCGACGGCGCTGGAGTTGGAGAGATCATCGACGATGACGACCTGGTAGCCACCCTCGAGCAGCTGAACGACGGTGTGCGAGCCGATAAAGCCGGCGCCACCGGTAACGAGGACGCAGGTGTCTTTGGGGTCGAGTGCTTTGGACATGTAGTCTCCTATCGAATCAGGAACACTTCTAGAGGGGAGTATAGCGCAGGCGGGGACGCCCAAATCGTGCGCTGAGGAAAAGCAGAGGATTATGTTAACGTACTCATATAAGAGCTTGCCCAATTGTTACCTCAAATTAAACAATTGCTTACGAGCCGCCGACCTTGCAGTTTCCTGCCGTTCGTGGAAATCGTTGGGACGCGCCATATGTACGCTAGTATGTATGAGTTGAGCGACATATAAATAAGCATGTAACGGAGTACATATGTCACCAAACAGCGATTCCATCCTTTCCCAGGAGCTTTCGCGCCGCACTGCCCTTAAGGCCCTGTTCGGCGCCGCTTCTGCGGCAGTTCTTTTTGGCCTGCCCGCTCGCGCCCATGCGGCGGAGGCTTCCAAAGAAACCACCGATAAATTGAATGCCGCCCAGGCCCAGCTCGACGAGGTCCAGGCCCAGCTCGACGGCATCGCAAATGAGTATGCGGCGCTGGCCAACAAGAATGCCCAGACCCTCAACGACATTGAGAATGTCCAGGGCAAGATTGACGACACACAGGCCCAGATCGATGAAAAGAAGGCCGAGCTCAAGAAGAAGCGTAACGACCTTTCCGATCGCGTGGCCGCCAGCTACAAGTCCGGCGGCACGAACATCCTGTCGCTGCTGCTGGCCTCTGGCTCGTTTGAGGAGCTCGTTGCCAACGCGCATTACGTTGAGAAGATCAACAAGAGCGACCGCGATGCCATCGAGGACATCCAGACGATTCAGGCCGAGCTCGACGCACAGAAGACCGAGCTCGAAGCACAAAAGGCCAACCTGGAGAAACTCAAGGATCAGCAGACGGCTCAGATGCAGGATATGCAGGCCAAGCAACAAGAGGTCCAGACCGTGCTGAACGGTCTTTCCGACGACGTCAAGGAGCTCATGGCTCAGCGTGATTCCGAGATTCTCGCTGCCGCCCAGGCCGAGGAGGCTGCCAGGAAGGCCGCCGCTGCCGCGGCCGCCGCGAACAAGAACAATTCCTACTCGGGTGGTTCGAGCTCGGGCGGTGGATCGTATGCGCCCGGAACTCCGCAGCAGAATGCCGGCTCGGGCAAGCAGCAGGCTGTCGTCAACGCGTGCTACTCCACGCCTTCGCCGGGTCAGAACTGGTGCGCGGCGTGGGTTACCAATGTCTTCCGTAACGCCGGCGTTGGCTACTTTGGCGGCAACGCCTGCGACATGTTCAACGCCTGGTGCTATAGCTCCGATCGCTCGGCGCTGCAGGTGGGCATGATCGTGGCCGATTCCTCGCACAGCGGCACGGGTGCTCCGGGCCTTATCTACGGTCATGTGGGTATCTACGTTGGCGGCGGCATCGTTATGAGCAACGAGGGTGCCATTACATCGAAGTCGCTCGATTCGTTCATTAGCTTTTATGGTACTGGCTCTGGCGTGCGTTGGGGCTGGCTTGGCGGTATTGCGCTGTCGTAAAGCCGACTGGGCCGCGTGCCCGCCCGCAATATATTTGATTGTCTGCTCGGGCAGTCCTGCGCAAGACGAAGGCCACATTAAGTGGCCTTCTTTGCGTGCGGAACTCGCGATCAATCAAATATATTGCGGGCGGGCACGCGGCCCTCTCGGGTTCGGGGCGCTACGCACCGGATTGGTTGTCTGAATAAAAGAAAGTGAAGGCCCCTTTCGGGGCCTTCTTTTTTAGAGGAATTCGCCGACTCGGTGGACTTCGGGTTCGAGGTCCACGTCGAATTGGTCTTTGACGGTTGTTTGGATGTGGCGGATGAGTTCGTCGACATCGGCGGCGGTGGCGTGGTCGGCGTTGACGATGAAGCCGCAGTGCTTTTCGCTCACCTGCGCGCCGCCAATGGCGTGTCCTCGCAGGCCGGCGTCCATGATGAGCTTGCCGGCAAAGTGGCCCTCGGGGCGCTTGAAGGTGGAGCCGGCACTCGGCATGTCGAGTGGCTGCTTGTCCTCGCGGCGCTGGCGGTAGTCGTCCATGTCGGCCTTGATCATCGCGGCGTTGCCCGGGGCGAGATTGAAAGTGGCCGAAAGCACGATGAAACCGTCGTCGGCAATGCGGCTCTTGCGATAGCCCAGGTTGAGCTCATCGACATCGAACTCGATAATGCTGCCGCTACCGCGGGTGCCGTCGTCGAGCATGCGGGCGGGCTTGTAGACGCGCACGGACTCCAGCACATCGGCCATGCAGGCGCCGTATGCTCCGGCGTTCATGTAGCAGGCACCGCCGACCGATCCGGGAATGCCCGAGATGGGCTCCATGCCGGTAAGGCCGGCCTCGGCTGCCGCGGCTGCGACATCGGAAAGCAAGGCGCCGGCTGCCGCCGTGACGTGCGTGCCGTCGACCGTAATGTCGGAGAGGCCCTCGCCCAGCGCTACGACGACGCCGCGGATGCCCTTGTCGCCGACGAGCAAGTCGGAGCCGTTGCCCACGATGGTGAGTGGTAGATTGCAGCGATAGCAGGTATCGAGCGTGGCGACGAGGCCTTGCTCAGTATCGGGCGTGACAAAGACGTCGGCCGGACCGCCGATCTTAAACGTGGTGTGCTCGCGCATGGGCTCGCTCATCAGCACGTTGTCCTCGCCGGCAACGCCAGCGAGCGCGCACAGCAGGTCCTCGTTAAAAAAATCGTTCTCGTGCATACGAATATCCGCCTTTTGGTGGTCGTTGTCATCAATCGATTGCAATATACCCCACCCGGACGGATTTGGTGCGCTGGCGGCGATAAAACAGCCGTCCACCGGATTGGTAAAGTGTTTATCACCGAGGTAGAGGGGTAGTCGCTATACTTTCAAGAGATTGCGCGTAAACCCGGAAGGAGCGAGATGGCCAACAAAGTCACCCTCAAGCAGATCGCCCAGGAGGTGGGGCTTTCCCCCTCGTCGGTCTCGCTTGTTCTCAATAATCGGCCCTGTCGCATCTCGGAAGAAAACCGCAAGCTCATCAAAGAGGTCGCGGCGCGCAACCACTATGTTCCCAACCAGATTGCGCGCAGCCTGGTCATGCGCGAGTCGCGCACGCTGGGCCTTATCGTCCCTAACATCGAGAGCCGCTTTTTTGCCTCGCTCGCCGGTAGCCTGGAAAAGCGCTGCCGCGAGGACGGCTATGCGCTCTTCATTACCAGTTCGGGCGGAAGCGCCGATGACGATCTGGAGCTGCTGCGCCAGCTGGTGACGCGCGGCGTTGATGGTGTCTTCCTGGTTGTGGGCGACGAGTTCTCCGACGACCGCGCCCTGCGCGAAGAAGTCAGCCATCTGCCTATCCCTGCCGTGATGGTCGACCGTGCCATTGAGGGGCTCGAGTGCGACAAAGTGATGTTCGACCACGAGATGGGTGGCTACATGGCCACTCGCTATCTGATCGAGCAGGGCCACCGTCGCATTGCCTGCTTGGTTAACGCGCGCCGTTCCAATACGGGGCGTAAGCGACTTGCCGGCTATGAGCGCGCGCTGCGCGAGGTTGGCCTGCCTATCGACGCACGTTTGGAGTTTGAGAGCGAGTACTACATTCCGAGTGCCTACGAGGCTTCGGAGGCGGTACTCGCAACCGATGCCACCGCTGTGTTCGCAAGTTCGGATAACATCGCCCTCGGTCTGCTCAAGCGCTTGCACGAGATGGGGAAGAGCATCCCGGGCGATATTTCGGTCGTAAGCTATGACAACTCGGCGGCCGACGTTCTCTTTGAGCCGGCGCTGACCGCCATTGAGCAGGATCCTGGTGTCCTTGCGGAGCATGCTTTTGGCTGCATGTCCAAGCGTCTTGCCGGTAGGGGCGGTAGGCGTGCCGAAGAGGTCGTTCTGGAGCCGGCGCTTATCGTGAAGGGCAGTGTGCTCGAGCTTACTAAACACAACTAAACACGTTTACCAATTCATGCAGATTGAATATGGAGTACCTGTGACAGATAATGCCGCAGGTGAATGTCGCGTTTTGCCAATCGATGGGATCGATAAAGATGCTAAAACGTTTTTTCACCATGATAAAACGTTTTAGCAAATATACTAGTCCCAACGAATGGTTGCCGTATCGAAAGGCAACCGCGCAGCGAAGGGACATAAACAATGGCTAAAACACTGGGAACGCCGTGGCAAAAACTGGGACATGAGGTCCCCGCTTCCGAGCTCGAGGGTGTCGACCTGTACTGGCGCGCCTCGAACTACCTGTCCGTCGGCCAGATTTACCTTCGCTCCAACCCGCTGATGCGCAGCGACTTTGTCGACGAGAAGACCGGCGAGACGCGCGACTTTGGTCGTCCGGACGTCAAGCATCGCCTGGTTGGTCACTGGGGCACCACGCCCGGCATCAACTTCCTGTTCGGCCACGTCAACCGTCTCATCGCCGACCACAACCAGAACGCCATCTTCCTGATGGGCCCGGGTCACGGTGGCCCCGCCGGCACCGCCCAGTCGCTGCTCGATGGCACCTACCGCGAGATTCGTCCCGACATCACCAATGACGAGGCCGGCCTGCAGAAGTTCTTCCGCCAGTTCTCCTACCCCGGCGGCATCCCGAGCCACTTTGCGCCCGAGACGCCCGGCTCCATCCACGAGGGCGGCGAGCTTGGCTACACGCTCAGCCACGCCTACGGCGCCGTCATGGACAACCCGAGCCTGCTGGCCGTGGCCGTGGTGGGCGACGGCGAGTCCGAGACCGGTCCGCTTGCCACCTCTTGGCAGTCCAACAAGCTCGTGAACCCGGCAACCGATGGCATCGTCCTGCCGATCCTGCACCTCAACGGTTACAAGATCGCCAACCCCACCATCCTCGCTCGCGTGTCCGACGAGGAGCTGGCCAAGTTCTTTGAGGGCATGGGCTACAAGCCGCACTTCTTTGTCGCCGGCTTTGACGACGAGAGCCACGCGAGGATCCACGAGCGTTTTGCCGCCCTGTTTGAGCAGGTCTTTGACGAGATCTGCGACATTAAGGCCACCGCTCAGGCCCGGGCAGCCGCGGGCGAGACCGTGGTCCGCCCGGCCTATCCCATGATCGTGTTCCGTACGCCCAAGGGCTGGACCTGCCCCAAGCACATCGATGGCAAGAAGACCGAGGACTCCTGGCGCGCGCATCAGGTGCCGCTGGCGAGTGCCAAGGACACCCACGAGCACTTCCGCGTGCTACGCGAGTGGCTGCGCTCCTACAAGCCTGAGGAGCTCTTTACGCCCGAGGGTCAGGTGCGTCCCGAGGTGACGGCCTTTATGCCGACCGGCGAGCTGCGCATCGGCGCCAACCCCAACGCGAACGGCGGCAAGGTGCGCCGCGAGCTCGAACTGCCCGATATTCATGCCCACGAGATTCCCGTCGCAAGTAAGGGCCACGGCTGGGGTTCCACCGAGGCCGCCCGCGTCTTTGGTGAGTACACTGCCGACGTTCTGGCCAAGAACATGGACGATTTCCGCATCTTCGGTCCCGACGAGACCGCGTCTAACCGCCTGCAGGCTGCCTACAAGGTGACCAAGAAGCAGTGGGATGCCGGCTTCTACGAGGACGAGGCCAACGACGAGCTGCTGGCAGGCTCCGGTAAGGTTGTCGAGCAGCTTTCCGAGCACCAGTGCGAGGGCTTCCTCGAGGCCTACGTGCTCACTGGCCGTTCCGGCGTGTGGAGCTCCTACGAGAGCTTTGTCCATGTGGTCGACTCCATGGTCAACCAGCACTGCAAGTGGCTCGAGGCTACCAAGCGCGAGATTCCGTGGCGTGCCCCCATCAGCGGCCTCAACATTTTGCTGTCGAGCCATGTCTGGCGTCAGGACCACAACGGCTTCTCGCACCAGGACCCCGGCTTTATCGACCTGCTGCTCAATAAGACCAACGATACGCATATCGTGAACGCCTACTATCCGGCCGACGCCAACATGGCGCTCGCCGTGGCCGAGCGCGTCTACCAGTCCACCGACTGCGTCAACGCCATCTTCTGCGGCAAGCAGCCCGCCCCGACCTTCCAGACGGTCGACGAGGCCAAGTCCGAACTCGCCGAGGGCGTCGCGACTTGGGAGTGGGCATCGACTGCCAGCTCGCTTGCCGAGGCCGACATCGTGGTTGCGACCTGCGGTGACGTGCCGACGCTCGAGGCCCTGGCTGCAACCGATATGCTGCGCAAACTGGGCATTAAGGTGTGGTTCGTCAACGTGGTCGATCTGCTCAAGATTCAGAACGTCTGCGAGAACGACCAGGCCATCAGCGACGAGCGCTGGGCTGAGCTGTTCGGCTGCGGCGAGAAGCCCGTCCTCTTCGCATTCCACGCCTATGCCGGCACGATCCGCCGTCTGATTTGGAACCGCCCCGGCCACGATGCCTTTCGCGTCCACGGCTACGAGGAGAAAGGCTCCACGACCACGCCGTTCGACATGCTGCGTCTGAACAACATGGACCGCTGGGCGCTTGCCGCCGACGTGCTGCACATGGTCGACGCCGATAAGTTTGCCGAGCAGATCGATAAGTGGGAGGCCTTCCGCACCGAGGCCTTTGAGTTCGCGTGCGACGAGGGCTTCGATCACCCGGCCTTTACCGACTGGGTCTGGCCCGATGCCGCTGCCGCAACTGCTGCCGACGGCGCACTCTCCGCAACGCAGATGACCGCGGGCGACAACGAATAACATCCGGGACGGTCTCGCCCGGAGGCGGCCATCTCGACCGTTTCGATCTGCGGCGCTGATATTTTTTAATGTGATGGGAACTTGGCTGTTGCTGCCTTGTGGATCGTGCATCCAACTAGGGTCAGCCAAGATTACATCGCCGGGGCCGGGGTGCCTGCTTTGTTTTGAGAAGTTCGCGAAGCCCACTTCTCAAAACAAAGCAGGCACCCTGGCCCTCGTCCATGAACTTTTCCGCTGAGCGAGCCATAGGCGCCACGCACCGATGCGATAAGGCGGCGGCTTGAAATTGGTGCTATATTCAGCTTGAGTTGTTTAATGCTAGTACGGGAGGCTGATATGGGGCTATTCAAGAAGAAAAACCCGCAGGATGCCTTTGATCCCGATGTGTTTACCATCACGGATACGATTTTGGACCCGCCGCGGTTTACGTTTTTGCCGGCTATCTACCAGGATGCCACGCGCCGCAAGTGGGCTGTGCATCAGCGCGGTGCAGAGCCAAAGATATTTGACTACGCGGACGTGCTGCAGTGCGAAGTGGCCGAGGCGGGCGATCCGGAGGCCGAGGAAGCGGTCTCAAAACAGGAATTTGCCCAGCGTATTCTGGCAAATCCCGCTAAGGCGGCAAAAATGAACGCTGCCAAGCGTAATATGTGTCTTGGTATGGGCGTTGTTGTGGCGGTTCAGACGGGAAAAGACGAGGTTTCCAAATTAGAGATTCCTGTTATGACCGACGAAGTCAAACGCGATTCAAGTCTATATAAGTCGTATCGGAATGTCGCCGAGAAGATTAAGGCCGAATTTGATGCCATGGGAGGGCTGGCCTAATTTTGGCGACATACGTTTCTGAATGAGGAGTCTGTGCAATGGCAGGCGAATCTTATGCAATTCCCCCCAAAGATCGTGCTGTTGAGGGAATTCTTTGGTATATCCAGCACCATCAGCTTGCCGGCGGCGATCGCCTGCCGGCCGAGCGCGTGCTGTGCGAAGACATCGGCGTTTCGCGTACGGCGTTGCGCGCCGGTATCATGCGGCTCATCTCGTGCGGAACGCTCGAGAGCCGTCGCGGATCGGGTACGTATTTGTGTCCTCCTAAGCCGCTGAACATCTTCCAGGAAACGTATAACTTTTCCGATGCTGTGCGGACTGCCGGCCTGCATCCCTCTTCTCGTCTGGTTTCCACCGGGACCATCGAGGCGGATGAAGCGCTTGCCGACAAGCTTGGGGTGTCTGTAGGCGCTCCTTTACTCCGCATGCAACGCGTTCGACTTATCGAGGGCGAGCCGGCGTCAATCGAGACGGCTCACGTCAATCTGTCCCTGTGCCCGTCACTTCCCAATCACGACTATACGCAAGAAAGCCTGTACGATGTTTTGCTTCAAGAAGGCGGCGTACGCGTGGAGCATGGGTGTGAACATGTTTCGATTTCGCGCCTGAATGCCGAAGAGGCCGAACTGCTTCAGCAGGACGAGGGGACGCCTGTTTTCTATCAGAGCTCGATTGAGTTCGATAAGGACATGCGTTTTGTGGAGCATTGCAAATCGGTGATTTTGCCCACAAAGTTCCGCTTTGCCGATAACGGCGAAAAGAACGGCAAGAAGAGCGCGGCAGGTGAACAATGGCTGAAACAGTAGATGCCACCCCGGTTTATATGCGCATACGACGTCGAATTGAAGAGTGTATCGAGCGCGGTATATATCCCACGGGTTCCATGATTCCGTCCGAAAATGAACTTGCCGAGGAGTTTGGCACGACACGCCTGACTATCCGGAGTGCTGTGGACGAGTTAGTTCGGCGCGGGCAGATTCGCCGCGTCCGCGGAAAGGGCGCGTTTGTGGCACAGAAAGTGCCTGTTGCTTACGAGCGAACAGGAGGCTTTCGCGAGTCGGTTCGTGCTTCGGGCGGCGAGCCGTCCGTCCGCATCCTCGCGCGTTCCAAGCGTTATGCGGGTCCATATTATGCCAACCTGTTTGGCATTGTCGAGGACGATTTGCTGTATTCGATTCGGCGTTTGAACTGCGTCAACGGCAATCCCGTATCGATTGAGATGGCGTTCATCCCGTGCCTGCTGTTTCCCACAATTGAAGATATTGACGTGTCGGTCTTCAGTTTGTACGAGACCTATGAGATGCTGGGCCGAAAGCCGGTCATGGCACAGGAAAAGCTCGATATCGAAGCGCTGGGCGCGCGAGATGCCGGTCTGCTTGGACTGGAGCAGGGCGATCTTGCCTTGACGCTGGAGTGCGTGAGCTTCGATGCGAGCGGCCAGGCGATCGAGTACGTCAAGTCGTTTAACCGCGGTGATGCGGGTGGATATACCTATACGTATTAGCTGGTGTTTTGTGAATAACAGCTGGTAAGCTAACCAGTTTTGATCGTTGGGTCAGCCGTATATACAACCTTACATGGCTCAAAATCGACCGTTCGCCGATGGGGATAAATTAATCGACAAAGAGGTATCAAAAAGCCGTAACCTGTAACTGTGATTGGTATCAAATACTAATGATTTGTTACGAGGTGAGACGATGAAGATGCTCGATTACGTTCAGCTTGCCCATGTGCGTATGGGAGAGAACCTCGAGCGTTCGTCTGAGCTGGTAGCGCAGCTCGTTGATATTTTCCAGTCCGGTTCTTTTGACGCGCTGCGCATCGTTGCTTCGGGTTCGTCGCGCCATGCCGCCGATTGCGCCCGCGATTACCTGCAAGATGCGCTGCAGATGCAGGTGCCCGTTGTGACGCCCGAGGCTTTTGTCGATTTTGAGCACACCTATCCGCAGCATGCGCTCAACATCGCCGTCTCGCAGAGTGGCTATTCGACCAATACGATTGCGGCGCTCGATTACATGTGCGCGCACGATATGCCTGCAGTTGCGCTCACAGCAAACGTCGAGGCTCCCATTAAGGAGCATGCCGATATCGTTCTCGACTACGGCGTGGGCGTCGAGTCGGTGGACTTTGTAACTCTGGGCGTCCAGACGCTCATCGAGTATCTGGTGCTCTTTGGTGTTTACGGCGGTCAGGCGCGTGGAACGATTGATGCCGAGGGCGTTGCCCAGCGTCTTGACGACCTGCGCGAGACTATTCATGCTAATGCCGCCATGTGCAAGACGGCCGAGACTTACGTGCAAGATCACATGCTCGAGCTGTCGGAACATGCGCCGGCGATGGTTGTGGGCAATGGCCCCAACTATGGCGTTGCCGAAGAGGCAGCACTCAAGCTGAGCGAGACCATCAAGATTCCGGCTATGCATCACGAGGGCGAGGAGTTCGTCCACGGTCCCGAGATGCAGATCGTTCCGGGTTATCTGGTGTTTATTGTCGACGATCCGCAGGGGTCGGAGCGTCTTGCGAATATCGCCGATGCGCTATCGAACGTTACGAAAAAAACGGTGCTGCTCACGGCCCATCCCAGGGGTGGAGCTCACGAGGTTGTGGTGCCTCAGGTGACTCCGCTGCTCAGCGCAATTCCCAATCTCGTGTTCTTCCAGACGGTTGCGGCAATGATCGCCGAGCGTCTGAAGTCATGGGACGTGCACCCGTATCTCGATGCCGTCTCCAAACAAATGGAAGTCAAGGCAGGGGGCTACGAAGAGTCAGTCAATGCGCTTAAGGCCAAAGCGGCCGAGTGTTACGGAATGTAAGCGGGTTTTGATGCCCGTTGGCATGGGGGATGTGGAGACAACCCCAGAAAGGAGAGACAAATGAAGGAAACCGAGAAGATCGAGATCATGCATTTCGACCAGGAGGGCTACCTCGAGGACGGCAAGGCGCTCTACGAGACCGGCAAGAAGATGACCGCGCTCGCCGACAAG
>NZ_QROZ01000015.1:0-17356 GCF_003475205.1 Collinsella sp. AF36-3AT
GCAGGGTGCGGCCTGGCGCGAGAGCCTCGGACGATACGAGCGCTTTGTGTGCGAGCACAGCGATCGCCGCGTGCTGTTGCTGGAGCTCGGCGTAGGCGAGATGACCCCCGGCATCATCACGCTCCCGTTCTGGAGCATGACCGCGAAGCTGCCGGATGCGCACCTTTTGAGCGTAAACATCTCGGGCGGCTCGGCTCCGTTGCAGCTTGGAAGCAAGGCAGGGGCGATCCAGGCCGATTTGGGCGCCCTGCTCTCGGCGGCGCGGACGGCGAAGGTATTTAAGCCTCCTTGTCAGTCGCTTTGAGATAATCCTCATCGTTCACAGGTTCCAACCACTCGTTGGAGGCTTCCTCGCCCGGAACCTCCAACGCGAGATGTGAGAACCAGCTGTCGGGTGCGGCTCCGTGCCAGTGCTTCACCCCTGGGGCAATGTTGACCACGTCGCCAGGGTGCAGTTTCTGCGCCGGCTTACCCCATTCCTGGTAAAACCCTCGACCAGCCACGCAGATGAGAATCTGTCCGCCGCCGTTTTTGGCGTGGTGCACGTGCCAGTTGTTGCGGCAGCCGGGCTCGAACGTCACGTTGTAGACGCCAACCTGCTCGGTTGATAGAGGCGCGAGGTAGCTTTGCCCGATAAAGTACTTCTCGAATGCGTCGTTGGGGGCACCGATGGGAAAGGCCATCTCGTTTTGGTGCTCGGCTTTTGCATCAGCGGCATCGTCATCCGCCCAGACCTCCTTTGCCATGCGGAAGGCCGCCCACGCCTTGGGCCATCCCGCATAAAACGCCGCGTGCGTAAGGATTTCCGCTATCTCCGCCCTGGTCACCCCGTTGTTCTTTGCGGACATCAGATGATATTTAAACGAAGAGTCCGTCAGTCCCTGCGCCATCAGGGCCACAACCGTCACCACGCTGCGGTCTCGAAGGGAAAGCCCGTCTTCTCGACTCCACACCTCGCCAAACAGCACATCGTCATTGAGCTGTGCGAACTTGGGGGCGAACTCCCCCAGGGCATCCCTGCCTGCCGTCTGTTTAATTGCCATGATCGATCTCCCCCTGTCGATGGTTTAGGTGCAAATCTGTTTCCTCATTACGGAACACCCTTTGCAATCCCTGTTCTAATGACGAGAATGAAGGTAATACCTAAACCTGACTTTAGGTCAAGGAATGAATTCGAGATTGATTCGGAGGAGCCATGTACACAATCGGACAGGTTTCGGAGATGTTCGGTTTGCCCGCCTCAACGCTGCGCTATTACGACAAGCAGGGATTGTTCCCGGCATTGGAGCGGACGTCCGGCATTCGGCAATTCGGCGATACGGAACTCGAGGCGCTTCGGGTCATCGAATGCTTCAAGAAAGCGGGGATGGAGATCAAGGACATCCGGCTGTTCATGGAATGGTGCGCGGAGGGTCCATCGACATACCCCAAACGCAAGGCCATGTTCGAGGAGCGGAAGGCCCACATGGAGCTAGAGATCGCGAACATGAACCGCGCGCTGGACATGCTGAAGTACAAATGCTGGTTCTACGGGCAGCTGAATCAGGGCGAGAATGAGACTGAGCTGAGGGCCATGATTCCCGACGGTTTGCCAGAAGATATCAAAGAGGCCTACGAGAACGCTCACGCTCGGTAGTACCAAAAACGCCCCTTCTGAAACTCAACCATTGTTTAAGATGTCACAACTTAGGCAACAAGACTGGTTGCCCCGGTACGCAACGGGAGGGTCGACGCGACTGGAATCGACCCTCCCGTTTCCCAAACGGCATGAAGCTACTTGCTCACAACCGAGATGCGCTGGGCGACGTGGTCACCGGACTCGATCTCATCGACCATGGCGATCGCATAGTCAGCGTACGAGAGCGTTGACTCGCCGCGGCTGTTGAGTGTGAACTCCTCGCCCGCCAAGATATACTCACCGGTGCGCTCGCCGTCGGCCTGGAAGTCAGCAGCAGGGGAAACGAAGGTCCATTTGAGGCCGTCCGTTTCGCGAAGGTGAGCAAGGACTTTGCCGGCCGCGGCGGACAGCGGCTTCCAGTCATCGGGGAAGTCCGGGCCCATATCGACGGTGACCGTATGCTCGGGGTTGACGAACAGCGAGCCCGCGCCACCCACTATGAGCAGGCGCACATCGGTGCCGACCAGCACATTAGCCAAGTGGATGCCCGCGTCGGTGATACCGGGGATGGTCTCGGGCGTCCAGCCGCCCACGGCGTCCACCACGGCGTCGAATCCTTCGAGGTCTTCCGTCGTGAGCTCGAGTGCGTCTTTGATGACGGAGTTCTGAGCGGCGGTCCTATTCTCGCCGCGTACGATGGCGGTCACGTCGAATCCGCGACGCACGGCCTCCTCAACGATGAGGCTGCCGGCCCTGCCGTTCGCTGCTACAACTGCGATTTTCTTGGTCATCATGCTTTCCTTTCGACCTGCGGCACTCGACGCCGCTTTCCTTGCAGCTCATACGATACGCGTCAAAGGTATATAATGGAAAGTAGGCACATAAAAGTGCTGTAAGCACCAAAAGGAAACTAATGTAAATGACGTGCATGATTGCAGACGGAGGTTTCGCGAACATGACAACACCGACTTTGGAGAACCTGCCTGCCTGCCCAGTGGAGACAACGCTTTTGCTCATCGGCAACAAGTGGCAGGTGCTCATCCTGCGCGAACTCTCGCTCAAAGGCACGATGCGCTTTAAGGAGCTGCAACGCTCGATCGGCAAGATTTCGCAGAAAGTTCTGACCAGCAACCTACGAACCATGGAGGAAACGGGGCTCGTTCATCGTGAAGCGTTCGCAGAGGTGCCCCCACGGGTGGAGTACTCGCTCACCGACCTGGGACAGACACTCAGACCCGTTCTTGACGCAATGAGAGCTTGGGGCGAGAACTACAAGGAGCAGCTCCGCGGCGGCGGGCTTCGATAAGTAGCTCCTACTGGTTACACGCCTACAGAAACCCCTCCGTCCTATCGCCATCACGGGAAACCCTCCTCCTTGGTTCTCGCCGCAAACGGCTTCGAGGCCGCGCTGGCGGTCCCGGCACGGCTGGAGTCGGCCCGCGCGAGCAGCGGAAAGGGATACACGCCCTTTACCAAGGTAGATTGCTGCTTTCATTTTCCGTTCCTTTCGCAGTATTCTCAATGCAGGTGCGCGGCCTGCGCGCATGGCGCCTAGGGGGCGTCGCCGTCACATCGTTTCATTCGCGCCTCTCTTTAGCGTTGGCAAGACGTCGGTTCGTGCCGTTCGGATGCACGCAGGTTTTGATAATGCGCACCATCTCATCGATAGGCGTTTCGCAGCCGCTCCGAATCCAGTCCTGTACCACGGCGGAGAGCCCATGCACATAAAAACTGATGACGAAGGCCCGCTGCTCGCTGGGATAGCCAAAGCGCTCCAACACTGGGTCGATGATGTGCTTCGCTAGGGCCTCGAATCGCTCCTGAGCTTGCAGCGTATGCCCGTTTGCGAGCATCGCGCGATAGATGGAGCAGTTGTCTTGGACGAACTCGAGGTAGGGCCTCAGATACTCGTCGGTTACGAAAACGAGCTCATCGAGGGAAGCCGTACGGATAGCCCCGATCGTGTCTGCGGCGCTTTGTTCAAAGCGCTCGAAGAACTTGGTGTTCACATGCTCCGAACACTCCTTCACGAGGTCAGGGACACCCTGGTAGTGAAGGTAGAACGTAGAGCGCCCCACCCCGGCCTTCTTGCAAATCTCCTTAACGGTTATGAACTCCGCGCCCTTGTTCTGCAGCAAGTCGAGCAAAGCCTCGTCCATAAGCTGCGCCGTCGTAAAGTATCTGCTCTGCCGCCTGTTCACCCAAGCCTGCCTCTCCCTGATGCCAAAAGCTATTCGCCGGCAATTCCCTTGGCAAGCTCCATTATCTCAAAGGCGTATTTCTTCTTAGAGGTTTCCAGAATCCAGCGATACAGAACAAGGTTCACGCTTGCGCCTGCGATACCCAAGATACCAAGGACGATTCCGAGCACAAACAACGTGCCCTCGCCAGGTCCCAGCACACCCATGGTCAGGCACATGCCCACACCCAACAACAGCGAGGAAGCGATGCCAAAGCTGTAGGCGAAGACGTTCGCGGGGCGCTTTGCTTTGGCATCGAGCTTCTTGAGCGCGGTGAGCTTGGAGGCGCTTTTGGGCGCGTATTGCTTGGCGATCGATTCCGCGCAGGTCTTGTCGGTGTCCATGTTTTCTTCCTTTTCTCTATGGCTTGTTCGACAACCCAAGAATAGGAAGAACGTGCAGGCGATTGAAGAACACAAACGGGACGTTGTGTCCATGTTATATCGGCGAATGTCGACACTCACCGCAACTGCTCGGAATGATGATTGCGCTGTATTTCGTTATCAAATGGGCAGTGAAAAACGGCATAAAAGAGGCCTACGGTGCTGTCACTGGCAAGAATACCGCCGAAGATATCCAAAACGAAAAAGAGTTGAAAGAACTTGGATTGGATCAAGAGGATCGATAAATCCAGTTTCACTGCCCCTAAAACGGCCTCGCTTTGTCCTCGGGGACAATGATGCTCACTCATTCATTTGAATTCGTCTTGAGGAGCGCCTTAACGTGCAGGTCGTAACGTGTGGCATAGAGAGGTCGTCCCCTGCGCTTTGTCCTTCGCGCGCCCGTGCTTACCCTGATAAGGTCGGCATCACGAAAGAGCATCGCTTCCTCGAGGTATCTATTACGGCGTTTCAGTCTATCGCCTTTCAAGAGCTGCTCCTAAAACTCGAATCTGATTACACTTTTGGGAGTTTCATAACTCTGCGCCACAAGATGAGCAAAGAACGCACCTCGAGATGAATCGACTAAAGGAATTACGCACCTGCCGGGAGGCAGGCAGCCTGCTCGATCATCGCGGACTGCCAATTGATAAACCCCAAAAGCCGGACCGCACGGCGGCGCTCGTTTCGCTAAATCGGCTTGATGGAATGGCGGATCACGGTCTTGAGCTTCAATAGCTGGATGCGTTCAGAAATAGACACGAAGGCCCTCGGGTGTCATTCAAATCCAGTCTGCATCTTGGTTCCTCGACTGCGCAGCTTGGTTAAACGCCGAAGGTTCAGCTATCTTCGTCAGCTAGCATGAGAGCAACCCGAAGGGAGGACGCATGAAGATCACAATCGAAGAGCGAGAAGCAGCTCAAGATATAGAAGTCACGATCGTCTGCGTAAGGGTCGATCGCCGCGTGCTTGATATAGCGGCTCGGCTGCGCATGCTTGACAGGAAGGTGACGGGCACGGCCGACGGCTGCACGCGTGTGCTGAGCGCAGAAGACGTCCTGTTCATCGAGTCGGTCGACAAGCACACGTTCATTTATACGGCCGACACGGTTCTCGAGACGGGCCTGCGCCTTTACGAGATGGAGGAGCGCCTGGCGGACTGCGACTTCCTGCGCATCGCGAAAGGTTGCATCGTCAACTTCCGCGCGATCACCGCCCTCAAGCCCGACGTCAACGGCAGGATCATCGCCACCTTGGAAAACGGTGAGCAGGTCGTTATCTCGCGCCAGTATGCGCCCGACGTCAAATCGAAGCTCGGTCTGAAGCAGTCGAAACGAAGGAAGGGAGACCGAAATGATTAACAGGGACATTATCGACACCGATAAAAAGACGCCCGTGGAAAACCTCAGGCAACTCGTGAAAAGCACCTGTATCGGCTTCACTGTTGCCATGATAGCCTTCTTGGCATTAGGGACTTGTTTCGCTGATGACACCGCCAAGCAGGGCATTAACTATTGCTGGTCGATTCTCGCCGCGTGCGTCACCGTCCCCGCGCTGCAGTTCGTGTTCTTCACGCCCGCGGTGATCAGACAGATGGCGTATCCCGCGCGCCTGGCGCTGTTCGACGTTTGCCTCTACGCAGCCCTCTGTGCATTGGCGTTTGTCTTTGCTTGGGTTCCCGTGAACAACCCCGGGGCGTGGGTTACCTTCACGGTTGTCTTTCTCGCCATCCTGGCGGTCCTCACTCTTGCTTTCAACGCCAAGCTGAGCCGCGAGACCCGCGAATTGAACGACAGGCTCGCGGAATACCGCAAGAGCAGGGAGACGGAATAAGGGTATAGCTGAGCATTATCGATGCTGGGCAAATCCTTACTCCCGATCCTCGGATTACCGCCCAGCGCGAGGACCTGATACCAAGGCCGGCGCAGGGCGATGCTCGGCCCCGTTCGCTACCTCAAGCGCTTCCTGCGCGGTCATGCCCTTGTAGCCCCCCGTTCGCGCGCATAAGCGGGTTCATGTGCAGGGGAATGTCGATCCAGGTGCTGATTGCTCGGTCAGCCTGATCGGATTGGAGGAAGACGACCTCATGTTCAGCATAGGCGATGGCGAAACTTCCTACGTATTGCGGTCTACCCAAGCCATCATTCGGTCCTCCTCGGTTTCGAAACTCGAATTTTTTTAAAGTTTCGAAACCGGGGGGGGGGGCAATATGCACAGGGATGCATCGAGGAGCAATTCCCAGTCGCGCCATGTCAGCAGCGATGCCGGGCGCATTCACGCGTGCTACAATGCGGACATCAGAGATGAAAACACAGTCCCCGTCGGGTAGTCGTGGGCGTGCGCTAGTCCGCATCAGTAACCTACCTCCTTGGTTGTCCCTTCTCTGCATGGTCATCTACATAAAGGAGGAACCAGCCATGCAGATCAGTGTGTCGTCCACCCTGACCGTATATCACGACGGGCAATTCTGGGTCGGGCTGGCGGAGCACGTCGAGGACGGAAGGTACGGCGTCGCCCGCATCGTCTTCGGCGCAGAACCGTCCGATGAGGAAATCCTGCGATTCGCTACAAGCAAATGGGCGGAGCTCGCGTTCTTCGGTGACGAGGCCACGGAAACAAGCAAGCCCGCGAAGAACCCCAAGCGGCGCGCTCGCGAGGCGGCGAAAGCCCTCAAGCAGCCAGCGATGAGCACCAAGGCACAACAGGCGCTCACAGCACAGCGGGAAGCGATGAAGCGGGAGTCGGCTCAAGTAAGAAGCCAGCGTCGCGCGGATGAGGCGGAGGCGCGCTTCGAGCAGCGAAAGCTGAAGCGCAAGCAGAAGCATCGTGGGCATTGATCGCCATTTGCAGCGAGCCTTAAACCCGTATACAGAAGCGGTGTCAGTTTCACTTGAAACCGACACCGCCGTCTATTGCGCCGCTCGTCAACAGCCAATCTCCGCCTTATTCGTATTCGATATATGCATCTCGAATTCGGTGCAGCGCTCGGTTAGCTTCGTAGTCAGTTCGCCCGAAGGTAGAAGCCGCGGATCTTCTTCAGATAGTTTTCACGAGGTAATCAAAACCACCCCTAAAAGGGGTGGTTTGCTCTTAGGGTATAACCCTTGGATTTCCGGCACGCGTCTAAAGGCGCCGGCCCTCACGGGGTTCGGGCCGCACTGCAGATTGACCCGTGGCAGGCCGGTCAAACCGGCGCTATTTACGCCCCGGCCCCCTATCGAAGGGGTCCTCGTACTCCTTGACGCTCAGCCGGTCGAGCGCGATGTCGGCCCTCTCCTGCTCCCGGATGTACTTCGCGATCGGCGCCTCGTTCAGGCCGACGGTGGACACGTAGTAGCCCTCGGCCCAGAACTTCCTGTTGCCGAACTTGTACTTCATGTTCGCGTGCCTGTCGAATACCATCAGCGAGCTCTTCCCCCTTCAGGTAGCCCATCACGCTCGACACGCTGTACTTCGGCGGTATCGCCAGCAGCATGTGGACGTGGTCGGGCATCAGGTGCCCCTCGATGATCTCTATCCCCTTGTACCGGCAGAGCTTCCTGAAGATCTCCCCAAGGTCGGACCTTATTTGGTTGTAGATGACTTTGCGCCTATACTTCGGCGTGAACACGACGTGGTACTTGCACATCCACTTCGTGTGCGACAGGCTGTAGGCCTTCTGGGCCATACGCCACCACCGCCCTCTCGACTCGGATTCCTTGCGGCCTGAACAATCGCAAGTGTCCGGCGAGGGGGCGGCTTTGTAAAGCCGTTTGGCCCCACCCGCATAGCGGGTGGTTTCTGATGCGGCGCGCTACGCGCCCCGCACAGGGTAAAGCCTGTAAACCACGAGAGAGGGCCGGGGCCTATGGCTCCGTCCCTCCTTCTGGGCGTTTCCCTCGCTCGCACTACCCGGCCGACGGCGCGGTGAACGACAGCTTGTCGTATGCGAAACTGTAGTTCTTCTTGATCGCATAGAAGGCGACCGACGCCATCAGCGCGGCGACCGCAATGGCGGCCTGCTCCTTCGTTGGGTTGACCTCGAGCGCGTACCCGATGGCTTCCCTGACGGTCTTCAGCGCACCCTCGGGCGAGTCGACGAGCTCGGTGGCGGCCTTTGCGATGTTCTTGCTGTCCATGGTCGTTCCTTTCGTGGGGTTAGTCTAGGCGAGCAGCTTGAACGTGAGGGCGATGTGGCATGCCATTCCAGCGAGGAGCGCCACGGTCATGCACGTCACGGCGGCAGCCATCAACCTGAAGAACCACGTGTCCATGTCGCGGCCACTTCCCGCCTTTTCGAAGTGTTTATCTTCCAAACGGCTCTTGTCGGTCATCAGTTCCTCCTCCTCTACGGGTTTTACTGAGGACAGTTTCTCGAATAAGAGCCCTGCCGTTCGAATGCAGACGCTCTAATGACCTACAATATTTAATGTCATTCAATAGAAACGAGGAAACCATGTCGAGGAAGCTGACGGACATTGAGATAGCGGCTTTTCTCGAGAGATGCGGCGCGATTGAGAGCGGAACGCGACAGCGCTTGCTGGCAGTCGCGCGCCTGCTATGCGATTTCACCGACGAGAACGAGGGACTCACCTCGCAGGAAATAGCTCGGGTTCTCTCGCGACTGTCGGGGAGCAATGTGGCCGAAAACTCCGTCCGCGCCGATCTCGACGCTTTGGCATCATGCAGCCCCTTCGGAGCCGAAGTCATAAAGCCTGGGCGGGGCGAGAAAACCGGGTACCGCTGCGCGGCAAAGCCCTTTTCATCGCATGACTCTTCGCTCCTGATGGGCATGGTGAGAACGAGCAAGTTCGTCAATGAGGAGCAGCGCGCTCGCCTTTGCGCGAAGCTCGAGGAAATCATGTCCGACCGCGAGCTGGAAGAGATGGTCGAATCGATCTTTGTCGATGAGCGCGAAACCCATGAGGGCATGAACGCACTTGCGGCGATGGCCGCCGCCTCCTCCGCGATTCGCAACAACGAACAGCTCTGCTTCCGTTATCGCCGCCACTTGATGAACGGGGATGAGCTGATTGACCGCCAGATCTCGTCCGAAGACCCCGTTTGCCTCGTCTACAGCTTCGGACACTACTATCTTGAGACCTGCGTGACAACTGACGAGGTTCCCGAGGGCGAATCCTTTTTCCGCAGGCTGGACCATATGACGAACGCGATGGTATCGGGGAAGAAGCTCCGCAACCCCGGCAGGGTTGACGAGCTTAGGAGAAGGGTGGCCGCCGACGTCCGAGAGCGGATTGACATGTACGGCGACGGGACCAGCAGGACGCTTTTCCTCAAAGTCGAGGGGCGTTGCGCCCAATATGCCTACGACAGGTTCGGTCACGACTTGGTTTTTTCGCACGTCTCCGAGGACGATGCCGGCAATCCCCATGGCTACGCCTGCGTGAGGACGCAGCTGTCTCCAACCCTCTACCGTTGGCTTTTCGGTATGGGAGGAGGCGTTTTCCTTGCAAAGCCGAAAGGCCTCACCTGGGCCAGGACCTTTCGGGGCCTTTCGTCATGCAGCGCCGATACGCTTCGGCAGTTCGTCGAAGATTACGAGGCGGCGCACGAGGGCTATATCTCCATGCTTGAAAGCGCTCTGGGAGCCGAGCGAGATGCTATTGCAAGGGGACATGAAACGGCTCGGATTTAACGCTAAAGACGACGTACTCGGTCAGAACCTCTGCAAGGGCATCAGAGGCGCACCTTTCCGAGCGGTACCTTCTGAATAGGCGATCAATGTTTTCCAGCTCTTCATCCTGCGACAGCCCGCGCAGCGGAGAGTAGTAGTAGGAGTTATGGCTGTCGATCCCGTCACCCATTATCGACAGAGCGATGGACCAGAGGTGGGTGTCGTCATGATGCTCTATAGCGATGAGATGCGCGCTCTCGATTGAGCTGACGGTTAAACCATCGAGTCCCTCATTGAGGGCCTTTGCCATCTCCGCGAGGTCGTCGGGACTCGATTCGCCCTGGGCTCTCATGCCGTCAAGATACTTGAGCTGTTCTTCGTCAAGCCGTAGGCCGCCGAGCAGCATGAACATGATGTCAAGAACCTCGTCCCTGATTTCCCTAACCTTGCCTAGGTCGTAGAAGTTGGACTTATGGAGCTTCCCGTTGCGGGTGTTGTCCATGAACGACCGCAGCCGCCCGAACAGGAGCTCGCGAAAGGACTTGTAATCAATCTCAGGATCGTAGATGCGCGCGTTGAAATATTCGTGCTGGTAGCTTGCAAATAGATAGGCAAGCGGGCCCAACGTTGCCTCTTTGTCCTTCTCCGCCAGGAGGGCTGGGGTGAGCGGGACGGCAGGGTTCCGGGCCTTTACGGCGCCAAACGCCACCTTGTAGTCCCTGTTCGCCCAAAGCGGAAGAAGGTCGAACATCATCTGCTCTATCGCCTTGATGTAGCCAGCGACCGTTCCGGTCTGCTCGACATTCTCGGAGAGGGTGTTGAGCCTGTAGCGCCACTCTGACGACAGAAAGCTGACGGCGAAGCTGGCTTGCCCGAAGAGTATTTCGAACAGATCTTTGCGCTGAATGTTGCGCGACAAGATATCGATGTCGCGCTCCGACATCCCTCTTCCCATCAGACGGTACCTGATAAGAGGAAGCTCGATCGCCTCGTAGTCGCGAAGGCGCTCTTGTCTGAAGGAGCCGAGCTCATGCTCGGTGGGCAGGGCAACAACCGTGAACCCCTGGACAAGTCGGCCCTCCGTTCTCACCCTGCCAGCCACGTCGGTCAAACGGTCGGCCTCTTCCTTTCCGAAAGTCCTCTCGAACCAATCTGTTGCAGAGACGTGCTTGACGCCGCGCGGAGAGGAAGACTCGTACCAGCAGCCAAGCCTCTCGCGAAGCTTGACGTTGGCCTTATCCGCAAGCCATACAAGGTAGACGTCGTCAACCTCCCCGTTCTCCACCAACTCGAACGCCCAGAACATGGAGTTGCTCTTAGTGTGGTTAAGCGGGCTATGGTCGATGCTTGGCCATAGCATGACGCATGCATGCTTCCCCCCGTCCGCAATGTAACCGAAGCCGGCGTTCTTCCATCTTGACGTGGATGGCAGGTCGAAGGTTTCGATGGAATGCCCAGATGCCAGCTTCCTTGCAAAGTCAGCGAATAGGCCAGGCGCCGCGTCAGCCCAGTTTCGCTGCATCTGCTTCATGCTTGCGCAATTGCAATCATCGGTTCCAAAAAGGAATCCGCTGTTGAACTCATTGGCGCCTGCGAACTTCTTCGATAGCTTGATGTCCGCCAACGCCTTGTCCGCGAACTCGTCGTACAGAGACTGGTAATCCATTTCCCACCCACTTTCTCGATAGTGCCATTATCCCAGAAAGACTATGGAGTCCCGGCACATCCAAAAAGTCGAAAAACTCGCGTTACTCCCAGTGGCCGCCGGTGACGACGGTCTCCCAGTGGCCAACCTCGTCGTGGGTCACGGTCCTTGTGCCCACCTGCACCTGCTGCACCTCGCTGTGGTAACCAGATCCCTCGCCAGCGAGTATGTGCTGCTTGCTGTGTGGGAAGGTAGCGCCCGTGATGTCGGCACCGCAGATGCTGCAGATGGACCGCTCGCGCATCTCGTAGACGGGCAGCTGTTCGCTCCACGCCTCCTGGTCGACTATCCAGACGCGCCGCGTCTCCTCGACCCAGCGCCTCGCGGGTTCCGCCTCCGCCTCGTTAGTCGTGCCGGCCGTCTCGGTCGTTACGGGCGTAGCGTTCGAGCCGGCTTCCGCTGCTCTCGGCGGGAAAGCCATCGCGTTGCCCGCTCCGCCTCTTCGATTCTGGCAGGCGCCCGGAATTGGGACAGCCTTGATCAGCTTAGCCCGTTGATGGTCTCCTCGAGCTCCACCATGTAGGCGACTATCTCATCGATGCTCGGGTAGCCGCCGAACAGCATCGGCCTCATCGAGGCGTAATCGGCCGCCAACTCGTCGAGCCTGTCCTTTGGAGGGGCGAGCCTGAGTGTGCCGGGCCTCGCATCGGCCAGCTTGGCCCACGGCGTGCGGTAGAACTTCTCCTTGAACCTGACGACCTGTTCGAGGAGGCCGGGCTGCGCTACGGCGCGGCCGAGCACGAACGAGTGGCCAAGGCGGTACATGTCGTAGTAATGGCGGGAGTAGCGCCTGGGCATAGCCTTGCCCTCGGGCCTGTTGGCCTCCTGGTGCAGGATGGTGGCCTTCTCCCAAAACGTGCGCTCGGGACTCGCGGTGCGCACCGTGGTCGACAGCTCGGGCCCGAACGGAACCACGTCCGCCGCGTACGGGGTTATCGCCGCCTCCTCGGAAGGCGACCATGCCGCCATGGGTCCTATCTCCAGCTTGATGGTGTCGAGCGTGCCCGCCGACTCGTAGGAGCGCGGGTAGTCGAAGTACACGGTCTCCTCCTCGGCCCCGCACCTAACGGACGCTTCGGTGCCGAGGGACTCGGAGAGCGTAGCCCAGAGCTTCGGGGCAAAGGCGTCGGCCAGGAAGGCGTTCGTGCGCTCGATGCTGTCGGCCTTGAACCGCTCCTGCGCCGAGTTGCTGCGCGGCTCCCACGGTTCGTCCTCGCCGTAGCCCAGGAGTCGCCAATCGAGTATGAGGTCGATGTCCTCCGAGAAGCGCTCGATGAGCCCGAAAGCCTTCGACAGGCTCGTGCCGCCCTTGAACACCATGGACTCGGCGAAGCCGCTTCTGTGGAAAAGGTGGTCCAAGGTGTAGCACACCCAGAAGTCCTTCTCGACGATGGCCGGCGCAAGCGCCATCCTCTGCGCGGCGGCCTCGAAGACCAGTCTGCGCTCGCCGGTCGAGGCCCTAGCGATCCTGTCCATGCTTCGCCTCCCATATCTTCTTCGCGGCGTCGGCAACCCAGGATGTGAGCCCCGCCGACTCTTCCAGGAACGCGCTGGCCTGCTCCTCCGTGAGGTTGCGCGCGAGCGTTCTGATTTCCTCGTCGCCCATGTTCTCGCGTCCGAGCGCCTTGAGGGCCTGCACGATGGTGCAGGTGATTTGCGAGCAGTCGAGCAGGTCGCGGTTGGCGCGGTGCCGGAGCTCGATATCGTACGGCCCGTACTCGTAGCGCTTGTACGGGCCGCTGCTGACGTAGACGAGCTTCGCGGGCACCTGCGTGTCGAGGCCCAGCGCGTTGAGCGCCGCGTCGCCGGACGGCGCAACGATCCACTTGTTGGCACGGGCGACGGCGCGCACGACCTCGTCGGCGCTGGCCGGCACCTCGGTGCCCATGAGCGCGCTGCGCTCCGGCACATAGTAGACGCCGCGGACGGCGCGGGCGATCTCCCCCTTTGCATGCAAGCGCCCGAGCGCGTTGGCAGCGTTGCGTCGGCCTGCGACGTCGGAGAAGTCGGCGGCCGTGAAGGCCCTACCGGAGCCGAAGCTCTCTATGCGCTTAGCGATGGCCTCTGCTTCTGTCATGGCGTTCCTCCTTTTTGATGAAAATAGTATATACTTTTTTCATCAAATTGCCTCTGATTGCCTTGGCCGCCCACGCATCGCGCCTGCGGTCCCTCGCCGCGCCGGCACGCGCGCGTGCGCCCGGGAGCGGTTGCGTCTCCCAATCGCGGCCTGGGGTTAGCATCGAGACATCCCGAAGAGATCGTCGCTGGGCCCTTTCTCGCGCTTTGCGCGCCTTCCGACCGACGGGGCCTCGCCGAGCCCGTTGAAGAACTCCATGACCAGGGCGAGCTGCTTCTGGAGGTCCGCATCGAGCTCGTCGGCTTCTCACACGGCGAGGAGCCGCTCCGCCAGACTCCTCACGGAGTCGCGCGGCGCTCGCTGGACCCGCGACGACGGCCTCACCGCTATCTCGGTGCCGACAAGCTGCGCCATGATGTAGTCCTGCCTGCTCATGATGCGCTCGCGGCGCTGTTCTCGCGCGGTCAGCTCGCAACAGGCTAAAGAACCCCTTTTTTGGTTTATGGCGTCAGGCGTTGTGATGAAGATCATTGTCGTGGAAATCGCGAGGGTTTTGCGCTGTAAGCCCGAGCTTTTCAATCATGCTCGACCCGCATCGTCTTCGGTGCGGAACTGTCCGATGAGGAGATTCTGCAATTCGCTACAAGCAAATGGGCGCAGCTCGCGTTCTTCGGCGACGAACCCGCAGAGACGAGAAATCTTGCGAAATCCCCCAAGTGCCCCGCCCGCGAGGCATCGAAGGCCCTTAAGCACCCGGCGATGGGCGCCAAGGCGCAGCAGGCGCTCGCGCGTCAGCGGGAGACAATGAAACGGGAGTCGGCCCACACAAGAAGCCAACGCCGCGCTGACGAGGCGGAGGTACGCTTCGAGCAGCGGAAGCTGAAGCATCGCGGGCATTAATCGCCATTTGCGGCAAGCCTTATGCAGAAGCGGCACCGGTTCCACTCGAAACCGACGCGGCTATCCATTCATAACTCGTCGACAGTCGTTCTCCATCCAACTCGCATTCGATATATGCATCTTGAATACGAGGCTGCCAAATCATAACGGCGAATGCCGGTTTTCAGTGCAGCTGCTCAGGGCCAATGACTGCGATTGTCCCAGGCAGGGTTCAAGTTATAATCGAAGACTACAAATAAGCAGCAAATTGAAATTAGGAGAATTGAATCATGTGGAATGAACTGGGCATAAGCGGAGGAACGGCTATCATTATTTTGATTGCGCTGTATTTCGTTATCAAATGGGCAGTGAAAAACGGCATAAAAGAAGCCTACGGTGCTATCACTGGCAAGAAAACCACTGAAGATATCCAAAACGAAAAAGACTTGAAAGAACTTGGATTGGATCAAGAGGATCAATAAATCCAGTTTCACTGCCCATGAAACGGTCTCACATCGTCCTCAGGGATAATGACGCTCACTCATTGATTTGGATTCGTCTTGAGGAGCGCCTTGCCGTGCAGGTCGTAATGTGTGGCATAGAGAGAGATCGGCCACTGCGCTTCGACCTTCGCGCGCCCGCGATTAAATTGGAGAAGCCGGCGTTACGAAAGAGCGTCGCCTCCTCGAGACATCTATTGTGGCGCTTCGACCTATCGCCTTTCAAGAAATACTCCTAAAACTCGAATCTAATTACACTTTTGGGAGTGTCAAAACTCCACGCCGCAGAGACCCAAGAGCTAATCTCATTAACTCGGCCAGGCTACTCAACATATCTACCGCTCTGGCAGCATCATGTACAATGTAATTCACATATCAATCGAAAGACGATCCATAGCTAAATGTTCGACTGCAGCGATTAGGATTGGCCCAGAAGTAAAAGATTGGTCCAGTGAAATCTTCGACGAACTCGGGTTGTCTCTATCCACAGCGGCTAACATCTTCCTTCGAGCCGTGGCAAGGCGCGACGGTTTGCCGCTTGACGTAGCAATCATGGATAACGAGGAAGACGGGATGTAGATGACCCACGCCACAGAAATAACCTCCATACCGCCCATTGCCGAACTTGCACCATATGCTTCGAAAATTCTCCGTACAGCTCAGGCAGCGCAGAACGAGGAACAACTTAAGATTGAAGTCGAAGACATCCTAAGGACGATTTGCAGCTCCTGCGGTATCTTCTGGAATCCATATACGTATGAACATTCATTTCGCTCTGGAAGCTTCCGCCTAGATGCGGTACATGGATCAACGATCATAGAGTATGAGCCCCCTAGGTCTTTCAATCATATGGCAGGCGCTCAGCTTCGGCATGCGCGGCAGCAGTCAGAAGATTATTGCAATCTCCTGGCAGAGGAAGAAGGCAGGCGCAACGGCGCTTATTCCCTTGTTGTCTGGGATGGAGAGACCATATCATTTGGCGACGTGCGTGATGGCGACTTCTTTTGGAACGACCCCGAGTCATTCGATGCGGTTTGCCTCCACAGGCTGCTCACCCTCATCGACCGCGGAGGCAAACCACTCGTTAGCCCTATGGCACTCAAACAGTTTATTGGACCGGAAACAGAGGTCGGCAAGAACGTCATTCCTTCGCTATACCAAGCAATTGTCGGTGCGATAAACAATTCGAGAACGACGCGAACAAAATTGATATTCACGGAGTGGGCTCGCCTCTTTGGCCAGGTGGATGGTACTGGCTCGGAGCGATTGCAGACCTATCTCTCGAGTGCCTCAGCGATGCACGGGGTCAACTACCAAGAGTACCCCCAGGCATATGTCTTTGCTCTCAACACCTACATCGCAATCGTCGCTAAAGTGTGTGCAGTTCACGCCTTAATTGACATGGACGATAAATCCGCCCAGCCAAATACCACGTCACTCGAATTCCTCAAGAATGTCGAGAACGGCATGTACTTCAAGCTAAAGGGTATCCAGAATATGCTAACCACGGATTTCTTCTCGTGGTACTTAGGAGCAGACGTCTTCAAGCCGTTGGCAGGCGGACTACAAATCCTACTGGATAGCCTAAGCTCAATGGACTTTGACGTAGCTAGGAAAAGCTCCGAGTCCGTCATAGACTTGTTCAAGGGGCTCTATATGGAGTTCACGCCCACTCCCATGCGCCATGCCTTGGGAGAGTACTACACACCAGACTGGCTAGCGGCACATGTGATCGACCTCGCGGGGTGGAATTTATACGACTCTCTTCTCGATCCGACATGCGGTAGTGGAACGTTCCTACTTGAAGCGGTAAAGAGACGACTTGAAGATGCACACCCGCGGAATACGGCCAGTGAAATCCTCGAGGGTTTATACGGTTTTGACCTCAATCCGCTTGCCGTTCTAACAGCACGAGCATCTCTCGTCGTGTTCCTAGCAGGCCATTTCTCTGAATCCAGAAAAACTCTCTTGCCCGTATTTCTGGCAGACGCCATAAATACGGCTGACCCTGAAGACGGCGTCTTCACACATAGCATCTTGACAGAGAAGGGCGAGAAGACTTTTGCTATTCCCTACGAAATGGCAGTCTCTCCAGACTTCTACGATGTCATGGACCATCTCCGCATTTGCGTGGACTCGGACCTTGATGCCGGCGACATAGCCGTAACACTCGAACAGATATCGCCAACCGTAAAGTACCTGGACATCAACATGAAAGATGTCCTTGCAAAGACAATAACGGACCTCGTTGAGCTTCATAGAAACCACTGGAACGGCATATGGTGCTTCATTCTTTTCGACAGAATCAGAACCACCCTTAAAAAGGGTGGTTTGCTCTTAGGG
>NZ_QROZ01000016.1:0-7349 GCF_003475205.1 Collinsella sp. AF36-3AT
GACGGAAAGCACATTAAGTGCTTTCCTTTGCGTGCGGAACTAGCGATAAAGTTCATATGCGCCGCCCGGCTCCCGCGGCTCTCAGGGGCTCCCATCCCAAATGCGGAGCAAAGCTCCGCACACCATCTTTTTCTTTCAGCTAAAGCACGCCGGAAATTCGACGCAGCTGGCTAACCTTGCCGGACGTTGTCGACGCCAAACCAGCTCAGAAGCTATATCGATACAGAAAGGTCCCCGGACGGAGGGGCCGGATATAAGGTTTATCGCGAGTTCCGCACGCAAAGAAGGCCACTTAATGTGGCCTTCGTCTTGCGCAGGACTGTAGAGCAGGAAACCTTATATCCGGCCCCTCCGTCCGGGGACCGCGCCGTACCAGCTACAGCGTCATGTTTGGATCGGCGTCGACGTCGAACGGCGAGATTTCTCCTCGGTCGAATTTACGGCGGGCAACCTCTGCGATCATGGCGGCGTTGTCGGTGCACGCCGAAAGCGGTGGCACCGTTACGCGGATCCCCTGACGCCCAAGCTTCTTGATCATCATCTCGCGCAGATGCGGATTAGCCGAGACGCCGCCGCCGATGCAGTATTCCTTGCATCCGGTGGCATGCAGGGCGTTTTTGGCCTTCTTGTACTGAACGTCAAAGACGGCTGCCTCAAACGAAGCCGCCAGATCGGGCAGGTGAATCGTGCGCCCGGCCTTGGTCTCCTGCTCGATGTAGAGCGTCACGGCCGTTTTAAGACCCGAAAGCGAGAAACGATAGTCTCCCCTGCTGTTAAGCGCGCGAGGAAAATCGATCGCGCGGGGGTTGCCCGTCTCGGCCAGCTTGGAGATGATGGGGCCACCGGGATAGCCCAGACCCAACGCCTTGGCTACCTTGTCGAAGGCCTCGCCCACAGCATCGTCGAGTGTCTCACCAAGTACCTCGTAGTCGCCCCATGCCTTCACGTGCACGAGCATGGTATGACCGCCCGAGACGAGCGTGAAGATAAACGGCGGCCTGAGATCGGGCTGCGCCAGCAGGTTGGCGAACAGATGGCCCTCCAGATGGTTGACGCACACGAGTGGCTTGCCGGCGGCATAGGCAAAGCCCTTGGCGAAGGCGACGCCCACTACCAGAGCACCCACCAGGCCCGGACCCTGCGTCACGCCAACAGCGGCGAGTTCGCTCGGCGCGATGGCTCCACCCTCAAGACCAAGGGATGCTGCGGCATCCTCGAGCGCCGCATCCACGACACTCACAATCACCTCAACGTGTTTGCGCGAGGCGATCTCGGGCACCACGCCGCCAAAGCGGGCGTGAAAATCAATCTGTGTCGACACCTGGTTGGCCAGCATATTGCCATCCGCATCGATAATCGCCACGGCCGTCTCGTCGCAGGAGCTCTCGATAGCGAGCACTAGGCGGCGGCGCTCAATTTCGGCACGCTCCCCCTCGGAGCGCCCAGGCGCAGGCAGCGGCCATACGCGCTGCTCTGCCGCCGTCGGCTCGGGCGAAGCATTATCGACCGGAAGCACCAGGGGCAGCGGAGCCGTCATGACGATGGCGTCCTTGCCGGCACCATAGTAGCCGCGGCGACGGCCAGCCTCGGTAAAGCCCAGAGCGTTATAAAGCGCGGTCGCTCCCTCGTTACCGTCCTCGACCTCGAGCGAAGCCGTAGTGCAGCCGAGCATCTGGGCATCATAGCTCACGTGCGACAGCAGCTTGCGGGCAATGCCCTCACGGCGATGTGCCGGGTCGACGGCGACATCCAGAATCTGCACATCACCGTCCACGACCATACCGCCGGCAAGGCCCAGCAGCTTGCCGTCGTCGTGTGCCACCCACCAACTACGCGGCGCAGCGACGTCCTCGCCCAGTTCGGACAGGAACATGCCCGGCGTCCATGCCTCGTGTCCGGCACCTTCAAAGCAGGCAGCCTCCAGCGCGCTTGCGCCCTCGGCATCCGCCGCGCCCATGGGACGGAACTGCAGATGACGACCGGCGAGCTCATCGGCAACACCCGTAATTTCGCTCTGCGCACTCTCGGCAAGACCAAGACGCTTGCGCTCGTTTTCCTCGGCATCCGAAAGGCGCGTGTAAATCGGCAGGACGCGGGCCGGATCGCCGTCACCCGCAGCGTGCGCGAGCAGCAAGCCCTCGCCCGAAGGCCACCACAGGTCGCGCTCCACGCAGCGGGCGGCCTCGTCCTCACCCAGCAGCTTGCCATAGCGCACTAGACCGTCACCGGTCAGCTGAACCTGGCCCCAGTCCGCTGCTTGGCGCCACTCATCGAGCGCCACGGCGGCCTTGACCACGTGTTCGCGCTCAAATTGACGCTCGGGACCCTCATCGACCAGCATATACAGCGCCGGATATACCTCACCGCGCATAGCATCGGCCAAGATACCAAGCTTGCCGCGCACGCCAGCCTTCCACGCCGTCCAAGCGCAAGCGTCGAGCATCGACACGCCCAGCAGCGGAACATTGGCACCACGCGCGAGGCCCTTGGCAGTGGAGATGCCGATGCGCACACCCGTAAAGGACCCCGGGCCGCGGCCGACCACATAGCAACCAACATCGCTGCGATCCAGACCGGCTTGAGCCAGCACGCCATCAACGGTATTCACGAGCTCAACGTTGGCGTGACGGCGACACATGTGGTCGCCACTCACGAGCTTCGTCTCACCCGTCTGCCCATCAATCCAGCTTGCCGCGCAGGCAAGCATGTCGGTCGAGGTATCGAGCGCCACCACCAGCGCGTTGTCGTTATGCAAGCTCATCTTGTACAGCCTTATCAATCAAATGGGAAAGCTCCATTGCGCGGTCACCGTGCGCCTCAAGCGTTATCGTTCGCACATCGCTGTCGCCCTCATCACGCTTGAGCGTCACCGAAAGATACTCATCCGTCAGCTCGTCCTGGAATTGTTCGCCCCATTCCAGCAGGCAAGCACCCTCATAGCCCAGCACATCGAAAATGCCCGTATCCTCGAGCTCGTAGGCATGCTCCAGGCGGTATAGATCAAAGTGAAACAGCGGAATACGACCTTGATCGTGAACGGCCATGAGCGCAAACGTAGGACTCGTAACCATATGCCCATCGCCCAGCCCGCGCGAGACGCCCTTGGTAAAGTGAGTTTTGCCCACTCCCAGGCCACCGGTCAGGATGAGCACATCTCCGTCCTCAAGGCACGGTGCAATTAGCTCGCCAAAGTACTCCGTATCGGCAGCGCAAGTCGTTTTGTAAGTACCTACCCCCAGGCGCTCCAGGGACATATATGCTCCTTATTATTCCGAGGCGTCCTCTGGTGCGGGATGTCGCCCCAGATAGTCGCCCAGCATCTTAAAGTCTTCCTCCAGCAGCTCCTGCCACGCTGGATTGCGTAGCGCTGCTGCCGGATGGAAAGTGGGCATCACCACAAAGTGCCCCATCTGATGGAACCTGCCGCGCAGCTTGGTAATGCCGATCTCGGTCTTGAGCACAAAGTGCGTTGCGGGGTTGCCGAGCGTCACGATGATATCGGGCCAGATGCTTCGAATCTGCTCGCGCAAAAACGGTGAGCAAGCCAGCACTTCCTCGGGGCGCGGATTGCGGTTTCCCGGCGGGCGGCACTTAAGCACGTTGGCAATGTAGACGTCTTCGCGTTTGAGCCCCGCCAGCGACAAAATGCCGTTGAGGTCCTCGCCTGCCGCCCCCACAAAGGGCTCGCCCTGCAAATCCTCATTACGGCCCGGCGCCTCGCCAATAAACATCACGCGAGCGCGGGGGTTTCCCACGCCAAACACGATGTTGTGGCGCGACTGGTAAAGCTGGCAAAGGTGACAATCGCCCAGAACGGCCTCGATCTCCTCGAGTGCGACCTCACGCGGCGCCTGATGGCTATGGCCGGGAATGTGCATGACGCCCATAGCGACTCCTACACGTAGACCTTGTCGAGACGCATACCGAAGCCGCAAGCGACCTCGTAGTTAATCGTGCCGCGTAGGCGCGCCATCTCGTCCATGGTAATCTCGGCATCTCCATCGCGGCCGACAATGATCATCTCGTCACCATACTCGGCCTCGGGAATCTCATGCGCCGGGTTGGACTGAATGGCGACCATAAACTGGTCCATGCAGATATTGCCCACCTGACGCACACGCTCGCCGCGATACAGCACGTCCATACGATTGGAAAGCGTACGCGAAAGGCCATCGGCATAACCGATCGGAAGGGTGCAGATCTGAACGCGCGTGCGCGGTACGCGGTAGGTAAAGCCGTAGCCCACGCCCTCGCCCATCGCAGGATGCGCCACGCGCGTCACACGCGCGTGGACGCTCATGACGGGATCAAGCTGCATCACGCGACCACTCAGCTCACATGGCTGCAGACCATACAAACCGATGCCGGCACGAATCATGTCAAAGTGCATTGAAGAATCGAGCATCGAGGATGGCGTATTGGCACAATGCACGATACCGCATTCAAAACCTGCGTCCTTAATGGCCTGAACGGCCTCGGTAAAACGCTGGCACTGCAGCTTGTAGTCCCAACCCGAAGGTTCATCGGCCGTGGCAAAGTGCGTAAATACACCGTCGCACTGAATACCGCGATGGAAGCTGATGCCGCGGACAAAGTCGAGCACCTGCGTGTAGTGAACGCCGATACGATTCATGCCCGTCTCGATGGCGAGATGATACTTGCCCACTTTGCCCGCCGCGACGGCACATTCGCCATACGCAAGAGCAAAGTCAGACGTATAGACCGAGGGCATGATATCAAACTCGAGCAACGTCGGAATGGCCTCGATAGGCGGCTCGCTTAGGATGAGGATGGGTTTCGTAATCCCGCCCTGTCGGAGCTCAACGCCCTCGTTAACCGTCGCCACGGCAAACATGTCGGCACCGGCCGAATACATGATCTTGGCGCACTCAACAGCTCCATGACCATAAGCATCGGCCTTGACCACGCAGCACAGGCGCTGACGCGGATTCAACAAGTTCTTATAGGCCCTCGTGTTGCGACGGAGCGCCCCGCGGTCGATCTCGACCCAGGACCAGCGCGTCAAATCGGCTTTATTCATGATTAGTCATCCGACCCTTCGTCCATGATTCCCAGATCTTCGAGCGCATCCTTTGCCGCCAGCTCCATGGCAGGACCGATCAAGTCGATAAGATCGGTTGCGATAACGCTCTTCTCACCATACTTCGTCGCCGCGGCAAAACCGGCGTAGCTGTGAAGTGCGACGGCGTACGAATACAGCAACTCCCAACGATCCATCTCGTCGCGCATGGTGGCAAGCGTGCCGGCCAAAATACCCGCCAGAACATCACCCGAACCGGCAGTTGCCAGAGAAGCCGGACCCGAGAGTGGCAGCAGCACGCGCTCAACACCACAGATAGCCGTCGTCGGCCCCTTGGCAATGACCACCAGATTGTCGGAGCCTGCAGCCCAAACAACCTTCTGCGCGGCCGCAATCGCGGTACTAAGGTCGTTCACCTCGTCACCGGCAACCAGACGCGAAAGCTCACGATAGTGCGGCGTCATAACCAACGGCTGCTCGCGGCGATACATCTCGGGGTTACTATCAATACCGTCAATGGCAATCTTAGCAAGGCAGTTGAGTGCATCGGCGTCCATAATTAGCGGTACATCAAGCTCGAGCAAGCCCGAAACCACCTGCATAGCGCCGGCAGACGTCGTCATACCGGGACCGCACAGCACGCAGCTGTACTTCTTTGCGATCTCGCACACCGTCATGCGCGCAGCGGCGCCAAAGGAGCCGCGGGAATCAGACGGAATAGCAAAGACCGGAATCGAAGGAAGTGCCATGCGAATGAGATTGGCGCAGGCGTCAGGAGCCGCGACTGCCACGTAACCAGCACCCGCGCGAGCTGCAGACTTGGCCGCCATAATGGCAGCACCAGGATATTGCGCAGATCCGGCGACAATAAGCACGGAGCCACGGGAATACTTATCGATATTCGATGGTAGCGGAGCAAAGTAATCAACTAAGTCACCGGGCTCGACAATCTCGGCGGCGTGGTCGACATCATCGATGACCTCGTCAAGACGGTCGTAAAGATTGCCGCAGATCAAATCGCCAGCATACTCAGGACCATCAGCGCTATACAGACCAATCTTGGGCGCAATCATCGTCACCGTGCGCTCGGCACGAATGCAGTCGTCATCAACAACGCCCGTCTCGGCATTCAGGCCCGAGGGGACATCAATGGATACGACACAATCGGCGCATTCATTGACCGTAGGAATCCAAATGGAGAACGGCGCACGCAGATTCCCGTGGAAACCGGTACCAAAAATGGCATCGACAACAACATCGGCCCTATCGATCAAAACCTCGAGTTCATCACGCGAGGGGCCGACGCAAACGTGCACATCGCGGCCGGCAGTACGACGAGCAACATGACGTGCCAGAGCAGCAGGAATCTCATCCGGTTCAACCGGAGAAACGATATCCACGTCCACACCCTTATGGCTCAGGATATCGGCGGCAACCCAACCGTCGCCACCATTATTACCAAAACCGACCAAAACGAGAACCCGATCGGGATTGAGCTTCAAGACCTCGTTAGCGGCAAACTCACCCGCTAGCTCCATAAGCTCGGCCTTCGAAGTCCCTTCGCGTTCGATGATATCCTCGAGACGAACGACTTCTTCGGTACTCAAAACCGGTTTCATCTATGCTCCTAGCGTATCTTGCGAAGCATCGCCCAGGTGCTCCGTCAATGCTGAATTCTGCAGCTGCTCGAGCTCATCTAATACAGAGCGAGCCTCTTTAAATGTCTGCGCAACGCGTTTCTTGGTGCTCACCTTTTCATCTTTTGGCTTAGGCCGAGCATCTTCGGTAATCGCGATGGCATTCGCAACGGCCAAGTCTCCCGTAAGCGTAATGGAAAGAGCGACCTCAACAACGCCCAGTTCTTGAGCGATCTCGAGAGCACGGCCCGAAAGCAGCGCCTTCGGTTTGCCGAGTTTATCACGCGTTACCGAAACATCCTTGCGACCCACGCCTTGACTAAAACCCGTGCCGAGAGCTTTAAGCACCGCCTCGCGCGAAGCAAAGCGGCTCGCATAGTGAGCAGCGGGACGCGATGATGCATCGCAATACGCACGCTCTTCTTCGGTAAACACACGCCGAGCAAACGACGGCGTCTTTTCAAGAATTGATTTCATGCGGGAAATCTCGACGATATCAACGCCGATACCAGCTTCAGCCATGTTCACCTCCATATCGCACAGACTAAGTTATTGTAGCCCGTTCACAGAAGATGCGACAAACGAGGGTTATAAAACACAGCTACTATGTGAGACAAATTGCCCGAGATACAAAAAAGGGGGAGGCCGCGAGGCCTCCCCCTTCTTCAAGT
>NZ_QROZ01000017.1:0-5243 GCF_003475205.1 Collinsella sp. AF36-3AT
CCCTAAGAGCAAACCACCCTTTTTAAGGGTGGTTCTGATTTCCAAAGAGCTTGAAATGTATCCTGAATACGTAAAGCTGTTGTGTGGCACCAATATTCTGTATACGCATATGGCTGATCAGCAGCAATGGGCGCTTGCCAAGCGGTTGGGCAATAATAGAAATGTTGTTTTGTTCGGCGTGGGCATGTCTGATATTGGGGTGGACGATGCTATCGACGCCTATACAAAGAAGTTCTATAAAACCTTGCTATCCGATGAATATCTTCATAGTGTTCGAGATGAAATGACTAAGAAGAGGCTTAACTCTATTGGCATAGAGAATGTTCTTAATACCGCATGTCCGACCATGTGGTCGTTAACCCCATCTAAGCAACTCGAGATTTCCTCTAAGCGTTCTAAAAACGTTGTTACGTCAATTACCGATTATTGTTTCGATGCGGAACGTGACCGTAAGATGTTGGAATTGCTGTCCTTGGAATACGAAAAGGTAACGATCTGGATTCAAGGAAGCCATGATGTTGATTGGTGTCTTGATCAAATAGTCGATCTGACGCAATTTAATGTTATTGGCCCCAATATCGAAGACCTTAATCGTGTAATTGAAACCGAGGAGTTTGATTATGTGGGGACGCGTCTCCATGCGGGCATCCGCTGCTTAAATGGAGGACATCGCTCTCTAATTATTGCAATTGATAATCGAGCCCGCCAGATCGGTGAAGATACGGGACTTCCCGTTCTTGAACGCGAGGACGGCTATCTCCATAAATTAGCTGATTGGGTAAACCATCCCGTTAAAACTGAGATTAATCTTCCCTGGACGAGCATCGATAAATGGAAGAAACAGTTTAATTAGCTGTATTCCTTGGCTATTGCTTTCCCTGTTTCTTATCGTGTGATGCCTTTGGCGTTTCCCCGATTATCCAACCCATACTTGTGGCTCGAATTAGATTCGTCAACATATAGGCGACTGATCCAAATCCAATCAGGTTAATTGCTGCCATCGCCATTGGGGCTATGTTGGGCCAGTAGGTAAAAGAAATGTAAACCAGTGGAGAATGAAAAAGATATATTCCCATACTGTTTTTGCTAATCTTTTCGGTTAGTAGGTTTGCCTTTTGGGGGATGACGCAATAAATTGATGCAACCGCCATGCAAGTAAGGGCGGTGGAAGCAATGGGGGGCACCACTTGTTTTAGTAAGTTTACAAGGAATACTAGTATTAGGACTATTGATAGGCTTTTACGCTTTTTACAACTCTCGAACCATTTGTTTGCTTCCAAGTAGTGGATTGTTAGGCCAAGCGCAAACCATATCGCATTTGCTTCTGCCAAATTGATATACCTGTTCGATGACGGTATTCCAAAATGGTAAAGATAAATTGAAGCGCCGAAAACTATCGGAACCTTAAAACATGCTAGAGGGCTCTTGTCGAGTATTTGAAAGATGCACGACGTGGCTGCTGTAATGAAAAAAAGGGTCGGGAGAAACCAAAGGTGACCGTTGTCTTCGCCCAACAGAATTGATTTAAAGATGATGTGCGGTATAGATAGGCCATTGTAGTAGGGATACTTAACGAGCATCCTGATGGGGAAGAGCCAACATATTCCAATCATGATATAGGGGATAATTAAACGTTGAGCTTTTTTAATGATCTGACTTATAAAATCGCTTGATCGATTCCAGCTCCATAAAAAACAAAAGCCAGATAACGAAAAGAACAAGGGCATCTGGATTCCGTTTATTAAGAATTTGAGATTATCCAACAGAATTGATTTTTGTACAGTTGGATAATATCCCCACGCACTTGAATACAGAATAATGCTGTGGCCTAGGACTACAAGGAATATTGCAAGGGCCCTCACGTTCGTTATGTCGTCTCTACGGGTTGTGTCCTTGCGGTTGTTCATCAATTGCTTCTTTCGTTAATATTGAGAAGGATTAACTTAATAGAATATCAAACTCTTACTAACCGCTCGATTTATAACTATTTTCGATTGTAGAGGACGGAATATATGAAAGGCATCATCCTCGCCGGCGGGTCCGGCACGCGCCTGTACCCGCTCACGCTCGTGACCTCCAAGCAGCTGCTGCCGGTCTACGACAAGCCCATGATCTACTACCCGCTTAGCACCCTCATGCTGGCGGGCATCCGGGACATCCTGGTCATCTCCACGCCGACGGACCTCCCCAACTTCGAGCGCCTGCTCGGGGACGGCTCGCGCTACGGCGTGAACCTCTCCTACGCCGAGCAGCCCTCGCCGGACGGCCTGGCGCAGGCGTTCACCATCGGCGAGGAGTTCATCGACGGCGAGCCGTGCGCCCTGGTGCTGGGCGACAACATCTTCTACGGCAACGGCCTGTCGCGCCACCTGACGCGCGCCGTCCAGAACGCCGAGTCGGGGAGGGCCACGGTCTTCGGCTACCACGTGGACGACCCCGAGCGCTTCGGCGTCGTGGAGTTCGACGGCGAGGGCAGGGCCGTCTCCATCGAGGAGAAGCCAGCCGAGCCCAAGAGCTCCTACGCCGTCACCGGCCTGTACTTCTACCCGGGCGACGTGGCCGCCAAGGCGCATGAGGTTAAGCCGTCGGCCCGCGGCGAGCTGGAGATCACCACGCTCAACCAGATGTACCTGGAGGAGGGGACGCTGTCCGTCGTCACCCTCGGCCGCGGCTACGCGTGGCTGGACACCGGCACCATGGAGAGCCTGCACGAGGCCGCGGAGTTCGTCCGCGCCGTGGAGCACTCCCAGGACCTGCCCGTGTCCGTGCCCGAGGAGATCGCCTGGGAGAACGGCTGGATCACGACCGCCGAGCTGGAGGAGGCCGCGAAGGCCTACGGCAAGTCGGTCTACGGCCAGCACCTGAAGAAGGTCGCCGCCGGCGAGATCGTCAACAGCCCGCGCGAGTACTAATTGCCTGGTGGAAGGGGATGAGAGATGAACGACATTCTTGAGCGTGATGGCCTTTCAGTCGACCTTCTCTCATCCCTTTCGTACTGGGGAGGCGAGTTGGCTGATGCGTTATCTGGTTGCTAAGTGGTTTTCTGAGCAAGGTTCGTTGGTAATGGCCGTTAAGCCGGGCCAGGAGCTTGTCGAGATGATGCGAAGGATAGAGGATCGTTTCGGCATCTCTGACCTTCAGCTCATTAACATCAGTCGTCCTTCCGCATATGGCGAGTATGAACCATTTGAGTTTGTCCATTCTGAGGAACAGCTTGTAAAGCGCCTTGAGCAGCAAGCGAAGTAAGAAGTTGCGTTAGAATTTCATGATAATCGGGCAATTCGAATATGTGTTCGTATTTTCGGTTATAATCTAAGTAGATATTTTTAAGGGAAGGAGGGCATATGGCTACTTCAAGTTTAAAAACACCGATTAGGATGCTCTCTCCTCAGGGCGTAAAGGCGTTGTGCGACGCATATGATGAAGGCGTAACCAAGGATTTGAAGTTCAAGCCATCGCCTTCGGATCCGTCTTTGACGCCAGACATGAAGAAGGCCATCGATTCTTTGTTTAAATCGATGGGCTTCTAGAAATGGCGCTTGTATCGTATTCTTTACTCCAATTACTTAATGCGCGAGGAGAGGACGAGGTTTCGGACGTTCTCTCCTCTTTTCGCTGTGAACGTAACAAGGATATAGAGGATTTTGTTCGTTATAACGCGTTTGATTTTAACCTGAGGGGTTTCTGTGCCTCTTATCTTGTATTTGATACAGATGCGGCCGCTTTAGTTGGCTTTTATGCCCTTGCTCTAAAGATTGCCTCCATTCCTGAGAATGTCGTTTCAAAAACAGCTCACAAGAAGTTGGCTTCTTTTGGTGAACTTAGACCAGAAACTGGTTGTTTTGATTTGCCTTGTGTTCTGTTGGCGCAATTTGGGAAAAGCGATTCAGGTATAGGTCGCGTAACCGGTGAAGAACTCATGGCTTTCGTTGAAAAGTCTATTTCTGACATACAGCGTCTTGTTGGCGGAAGGTTTGTGTTTCTGGACTCTGTCAATGAGCCTGGTCTTATTGAGTTCTATAGTCGCATGGGATACAGAGAGTTTGGCATAAGAAACAAACCTGCAGGAGAAGATTCTGATTCTGCTGAAGGCTCATATGTTCAAATGTTTAAGTACTTACATCTCTAGTAGGCGAAAAAAGGAGATTCATGTCTGAGATTTTTGAACCTAAGAACATCATCGTCACGGGCGGCTGCGGCTTCATCGGCAGCAACTTCGTGCACTACGTGGTCGACAACCACCCGGGCGTCCACGTCACCGTCCTGGACAAGCTGACCTACGCCGGCAACCCCGAGAACATCGCGGGGCTGCCCTCCGACCGCGTGGAGCTTGTCGTGGGCGACATCTGCGACGCGGAGCTGCTCGATAGGATCGTCCCCGGCCACGACGCGATCGTCCACTATGCCGCGGAGTCCCACAACGACAACTCCATCGCCGACCCGGAGCCCTTCCTGCGCACCAACGTCGAGGGCACCTTCCGCCTGCTGGAGGCCGTCCGCAAATACGGCGTCCGCTACCACCACGTCTCCACCGACGAGGTCTACGGCGACCTGGCGCTCGACGACCCGGCGAAGTTCACCGAGGAGACTCCCTATAAGCCCTCGAGCCCCTACAGCTCGACCAAGGCGTCCTCCGACATGCTCGTGCGCGCCTGGACCCGCACCTACGGGCTTCGCACCACGATCTCCAACTGCTCCAACAACTACGGCCCCTACCAGCACGTGGAGAAGTTCATCCCCAGGCAGATCACCAACATCATCGACGGCGTGCGCCCCAAGCTCTACGGGAAGGGCGAGAACGTCCGCGACTGGATCCACACGGAGGACCACTCCAGCGCCGTCTGGGACATCCTCACGAAGGGCGAGATGGGGGAGACCTACCTCATCGGCGCCGACGGCGAGAAGAACAACATCACGGTCCTGCGCATGATCCTGGAGGCGATGGGACGCGACCCCGAGGACTTCGACTGGGTCGCCGACCGCCCCGGCCACGACCGCCGCTACGCCATCGACTCGACCAAGCTCCAGCGCGAGCTGGGCTGGAGGCCGGCGCACACCGACTTCGCCGAGGGGCTCAAGCAGACGATCGACTGGTACGTCGCCAACGAGTCCTGGTGGCGCCCGGCCAAGGAGGCCACCGAGGCACGCTACCGCGCCCAGGGGCAGTAGGCCGGACCCCGGCGAACCGCACCGCGGGGCGCCCGCGCGGGGCCGCAGGGCATGGGGATGATCCTGCGTCCCCG
>NZ_QROZ01000018.1:0-3118 GCF_003475205.1 Collinsella sp. AF36-3AT
GCAGGGTGCGGCCTGGCGCGAGAGCCTCGGACGATACGAGCACTTCGTGCTCGAGCGCAGCGATCGCCGCGTGCTGTTGCTGGAGCTCGGCGTGGGCGAGATGACCCCCGGCATCATCACGCTCCCGTTCTGGAGCATGACCGCGAAGCTGCCGGATGCGCACCTTTTGAGCGTAAACATCTCGGGCGGCTCGGCTCCGTTGCAGCTTGGAAGCAAGGCAGGGGCGATCCAGGCCGATTTGGGCGCCCTGCTCTCGGTGGCGCGGGCAGGTGGCGAGTAACGCGGAGCGGTAGACGCGCAATGAGGTTTTAGCCGCAGCCTCCGAACGAGAGGGCTCGGAGGCTGGTATTCCTGAATCGCAGGTCACGATGGGTTATCGGAATCGCGAAGAGCGGATACCGCCAGTAAGCCCCCTTCGGAATAGGCGTTGAGCAGCTCCTGGGCATGGGTGAACTCGGGGCCTCGTCTCCAGCCGAGCAGGCGGTTGACGGCCAGATTGCCCTGGACGTTGTGGATGAAGAGCAGGAAGGCGTCTTCGCGTGAAAGCCCTGTTTTCTCCATGACCCAGGGAACCATCTGCTCCGCTCCGCGTTCTATGACGCGCTGGGCTACGCGAGCGTATGCGTCGCTGTCCGAATAAAGCAGGCGATAATCGTCGTCTGCCGGCGGACGCTGGCAAAGCGTTGCCGATTCAACCCCCTCAAGCGGGGGAGCCGCTGCCAATGCCTCGTCGATAAGCGCATCGAGCAGCGCGTACTTATCCTCGCAATGCAGATAGAACGTTCCCCGGTTGATCTCGGCGCGGCGGCAGATGTCCGCCACCGTCATCTTCGCGAAGCCGACCTCGGCCAGCAGCGCGAAGAACGCCTCCTGTATGACCGAGAGGGTGTAGCGCCGCCGGCGGTCGATCTTGGTTTCTCCCATCGCCTCTCCAATCTGAGTCGTTTGACAATGTCCAGTAGCTGTTCGTTTATCGACAGGTGCACGCGTTTGTTCATTGCCCCTGCGAAAATCAACAAGGATACTGTTTATAGACACCTGTTTTTTATAGCTGAAAGGGAGCACGGATGACCCTGTGCGAGAAGCTCGGCATCGGGCTTGTCAGCCGATCGTTTTCCCATCGGGCCGTCTATCGAAACGGCGGCACGTCATACGATTTGAGCGATTGCGAGCCTGCTGCTTGCAAGCAAGATATCGAGGCTTTTGTCCGCAAGGTGGGGGAGGCTGATTGTGTGTTTACGGGAGAGGCAGGTAGGCAGGCGTTATGAGCATCTGCATCAAAAATCAGATTCAGAATATGAATATCGTCATCGGCTGCACGGTGGGGTGTCCATATTGCTATGCCCGTAACAATGTGAAACGTTGGCATATGATTGACGACTTCGCTGATCCTGCGTTCTTCCCGAGCAAGCTCAAGATGATGGAAAAGAAACGCCCGCAGAACTTTCTCCTTACCGGCATGAGCGATCTCTCCGGGTGGAAGCTGGAATGGCGAGACGAGGTATTTGCAAAGATCCATGAGAATCCACAGCATCAGTTCCTGTTCCTGACCAAGAGACCCGATTTGCTGGATTTAGATACCGACCTGGAAAACGCATGGTTCGGCGTTACGGTGACGAGGAAAGCGGAGCTGTGGCGTATCGACGCCCTTCGGAAAAACGTCAAAGCAAATCACTTCTTCGTTACTTTTGAGCCGCTATTCGACGATCCCGGTACGGTCGACCTTTCCGGAATCAACTGGATCGTCGTCGGTACCATGACCGGGGCGCAGAGCAGGAAGGTTCATACGGAACCGGAGTGGGCATGGTCTTTGACGGACCAGGCGCACGCGCTTGGCATTCCAATGTTTATGAAGGAAGACCTCGTCTCTGTCATAGGGGACGAAAACATGATTCAGGAATTGCCGGAAGAATTCGAAAGAGTGCTGGAGGTGCAGAGAACATGGCGGAAGTGATCGATGGAATCCTCATCAATGAGGTGGAAGCAAAGAACATCATGACCAAGTCCAGCCTGCCGGTAGGCGGCTACTCGGTCAATCCCTATGTAGGCTGCACGCATGCCTGCAAGTATTGCTATGCCTCCTTTATGAAGCGCTTTACCGGACACAAGGAGGAATGGGGCACCTTTCTTGATGTGAAGCATTGGCCGGAAATCAAGAATCCGAAGAAATACGCTGGACAGCGGGTGGTTATCGGTTCTGTGACGGATGGCTACAATCCACAGGAGGAGCGATTCGGGAATACCAGGAAACTCCTGGAGCAGCTGATTGGCAGCGATGCAGATATTCTGATCTGCACAAAGTCCGATCTTGTGGTACGGGATATCGATCTGCTGAAGAGGCTTGGACGAGTGACCGTTTCATGGTCGATCAACACGCTGGATGAGAACTTCAAGAACGATATGGACTCCGCGTCGAGCATCGAGCGTCGTATCGCTGCTATGAAGCAGGTGTATGACGAAGGTATCCGTACGGTCTGCTTCGTGTCCCCGGTATTTCCCGGCATCACGGATTTTGAGATGATTTTTGAGCGAGTAAAGGATCGGTGCGATTTGTTTTGGCTCGAAAATCTCAATCTTCGGGGTGGTTTCAAAAAAGCGATCCTGGATTATATCGCCGAGAAACATCCCAATCTCGTACCGCTTTACGATGAGATCTATAACAAGCGCAACCGTAGCTATTTTGAAGCGCTTGAAGTAAAAGCCGAGGAAATGGCCAAGAAGTACGATTGCCCCTTTGTGGACAACGAAATGCCTTATGGCAGAGTCCCCCAGGGGCATCCGGTGATCGTGGACTACTTCTATCACGAGGAAGTCCGAGGGTCAGATAATAGCGGAAAAAGAAATCGTTAAACGAAAACCGACGACGATTTGCTCGAGCGATCAGCGTCCACGCGTGGCTTCTGCCGATTGGCGCAACGGGCGACGGATTAAGGGATCGCTCGGGCGGATGATCCCGCTGCAGTACAGGCGGTCGCTCAATTTAGCGGCATGAGCGTTTTCGCACGGAAAACCAGTATCCCCTGTGCCGAGTTTAATCGTAGCGAATACAATGGGCACTGAGCATCAATCGAAAGTAGTCAAGAGCCTTTTCGACGGCTTCTACCACCTCTACCCCAGC
>NZ_QROZ01000019.1:0-2241 GCF_003475205.1 Collinsella sp. AF36-3AT
TCTCGGGGCCGCCTCTCGGCGGCCTTGCGAAAAACAAATCCAAGTTAGACCATTTCAAATGGTTCGATGTCTGCCCGGATGCGACACTGAAGTAAGTGTCCATCCTCGCAGTATCCGGTTCTCAAGGTGCACGCCTGGCGGCTGATCCGGTCCGACCGGGCCGCGCGGCAAGGAGATATATTGCCAGACCGGAGGGGCGCCGGGGGCGGGAATCTGGGTGTACACATTTCCTACACAATTTGGGATTCTCAGCTGTATTTAAAAGTAATAAAGAGGGGACCTCGTTTCCGAGATCCCCTCCTCCGTCTATCTATAGAAATAGGCTTTCAAAGCCTTAGGCCAAGAGCTTGCGACCGGACTCCTCGATCGCGTCAAGTGCTGCATCAGCCTCGGCGGCATCCGCGCCCTTAGCGAAGATGTACAGCTTAATCTTGGGCTCGGTGCCAGAAGGACGGACGATACCCTTGTTACCACCCTCGAGATCGAACTCAATGACATTAGCCTTCGGCAGGCCGTTCACGCAGGTGTTGTAATCCACGACGGCCTCAATCTTGGAACCGGCGAGCTCCGCGGGCGGGTTCTCGCGCAAACCAGCCATGATGCCGGCCATCTTTGCCGCACCCTCAGCGCCCGGATAGCTTAGCGAAATCGTCTTGTTGTGATAGTAGCCATACTTCTCGTACAGCTCGTGCATCGCATCGGCAAGGTTCTTACCCTGGAGCTTGTAATACTGCGCCATCTGGCAAATCAGAAGCGAAGTGCTCACGGCGTCCTTGTCGCGCACGTGGTCGCCGGCCAGATAGCCGTAGCTCTCCTCGAAACCGAAGATAAAGCGATCGACCTCGCCAGCATCGGAAAGAGAAGTAATGATGTCGCCGATGTACTTGAAACCCGTCAGGCAGCGGCGAAGCTCAAAACCGTACTCGTCGGCCAGAGCGTCAACCATGGCGGAAGAAACGATAGTAGTAACGGCAATCTTCTTAGTGAGGTCCTCACCGCGGGCAGCACGGGTCTTGCAGATATAGTCGAGCAGCAGAACGCCCATCTCATTGCCGGTCAGCAGCAGATAGTCATCGCCATTTTTAACGGCAACGCCAACACGGTCGGCGTCGGGATCGGTTGCAAGCAGCAAATCAGGGTGAACCTGCTCGCAGAGATCGATGCCCTTCTGCATGGCCTGACGGATCTCGGGGTTAGGATACGGGCAGGTCGGGAAATCGCCGTTAGGCTCCTTCTGCTCGGGAACAACCGTGACATCGGTGATGCCAGCGCGCTCGAGCACCGTAGTAACGGGAATGAGGCCGGTGCCGTTGAGCGGAGTGTAGACGAGCTTAAGCGGAGCGCCAGCGATCTCCTCGGCAGAAAGGTTAGTCACGCCGCGCGCGAGAACGGCGTCGTAATAACGCTCGAGGCACGAGTCGTCGATCCATTTAACCAGACCCTGCTCAAGAGCCTCATCAAAGTCCATGGACTTCACGCCGGTGAATGTATCGGTCTCGGCGATAGCCTTAGAAATTGCATCGGCGGCCTCGCTGGTGATCTGGCAGCCATCGGGGCCATAGGCCTTATAGCCGTTATACGGCGCTGGGTTATGGCTAGCGGTCATGCAAATGCCACCGGAGCACTTAAGATCACGGACGGCCCAGGAGAGCGTCGGCACAGGAGAAATCTTGGGATACACGAGGGCAGTCACGCCGTTTGCTGCAAGAATGGCAGCCGTAGTCTTAACGAACAGCTCACCTTTATTGCGGCTATCGCGAGCGATGGCGACCGTCGGATGCTCAAAGGTCGCATTGAGGTAGTCAGCGAATCCCTGGGTCGCACGACCGACCGTATAGATATTCATACGGTTAGTGCCCGCACCGATAGTGCCGCGAAGACCGGCAGTACCGAAGGCGAGATCCTGGAAGAAAGCGTCGGTGATGGCGTCCTCATCACCCTGCTCCTTCATCGTGTTGAGCTCAGCGAGGAGCTCCTCGTCCTTGACATTGGCAATCCAAGTATCAAGCAGCTCATGAACATCTGCCATGTGAGTCCTTCCGTCACAATCAATAAAACGACCCGTGTAAAAACAGGACAAGCGCAGCAGTGCGCTAAAGCAAATATTAGTCCATTGAGAACAGAGAACCGGCCAAAGAACGGTGAACGTCTATATTCAGCGGTGGATGATTAAATTGATTTAATTGCATAAGGAATGTTGCCCGTAAACGCAAAAAAGGGGGAGGCCGCGAGGCCTCCCCC